>NZ_MUFG01000013.1:0-78558 GCF_001996065.1 Salinivibrio sp. MA351
GGATAAATTGTAACCCTATGATTATATTGTATTAATATTTACTCTTTCGGCGATAATGTGAATGTGCCTCGAAAAAGCGTGCACACCATTTGGCTTTCCTTACCAATAAGCTGATGAATAAACAGTCTTAGAGGGAGGGAAAAGATCATGACCAAAAGTCCGTTTATGGCAAGCCTTCAGCACGAGATTAGGCGACGAGGCTATGCGATTAGAACCGAGAAAAGTTACTTGTACTGGGTTCGTCGATTTATCCTTTTCCATCACAAGCAACACCCTACAGAGCTCAGTGACGAGGATGTAAAAACGTTTCTGTCTTATTTGGCGAATGCGCAGCAAGTTTCACCAAACACACAAAAGGTTGCCCTCAATGCATTAGCCTTTCTTTACAACCAGTTTTTAAACCAACCGCTAGGTAAGATTGCGTTTAGTCCGTCCAAAAAATCGCCGCGAATTCCAATTGTGCTCAGTAAAGAAGAAGTTTCCAAAATTTTTACCTACCTTAGCGCAAGAGATAAGCTGATTTGTGGGCTTATGTACGGCAGTGGCCTACGCATCAATGAGTGCTTGAGGTTACGTATTAAGGATTTGCTTTAACACCCACGCTACCGCCCTTTGGTTAGCGGCATCCAAAAGGCCTTACAGGGCAATTTTTTGCGGTTAGGTTATCAGACGCTGGGCAGTGTGTTTAGGCAAAGGAGTCTAAAATGTTGGCGGGGTCAGAATTTAGAAATTTTTGGGGGTATAAACGCAAAAAAGCCGCTGACTGAGCAGCGGCTTTTCTATATGTGGCGGAGAGATAGGGATTTGAACCCTAGAAGGGCTATTAACCCTTGCCGGTTTTCAAGACCGGTGCTTTCAACCACTCAGCCATCTCTCCGGAACGCGGCGTATATTATTGGCTTAGGCTTCGCTTGTAAAGTAAAAAGCGACGATTTTGATTTGTTTGGTTAGCTTTCGTGCAATAAAAAAGAGGCCAGCGTTTGGCTGACCTCTTTCGTCTGTTTTCTAAACAGTTTTAGATGTTTTCGACATCAAATTCTACCAATGGGCTCACGTCTGCGTCGTAGTCTACGCCGTCTACGCCAAAGCCAAATAGCTTCAAGAACTCGGCTTTGTATTCGTTGTAGTCGGTTAGCTCGGTGAGATTGTCAGTGGTGATTTGCGGCCACAAGTCGCGACAGTGCTGCTGAATGTCTTCGCGTAGCTCTAGGTCGTCTAAACGCAAGCGACGCTCGCTATCAACGGCAGGCTCACTGCCATCGGCTTGATAGAGGCGTTGAGTAAACATGCGATGGATTTGCTCCATGCAGCCTTCATGGACCCCTTCTTCGCGCATCTTTTTGAACACCATGGCGATATAAAGCGGCATAACGGGAATAGCCGAGCTTGCTTGGGTCACGACGCTTTTCAATACGGCGACGTTGGCGCTACCACCTTTGGCGGCAAGCGTCTGGTTTAGCTCGTTGGCGGCACGGTCTAAGTCCATTTTGGCTTTGCCTAGTGCCCCTTCCCAGTAAATTGGCCAAGTGAGCTCTGTGCCAATGTAGCTGTAGGCGACCGTCTTGCAGCCTTCGGCCAATACGCCGGCGTCATTGAGTGCGTTAATCCAAAGTTCCCAGTCTTCACCGCCCATGACAGTGACGGTGTCTTGGATCTCTTGCTCAGTAGCAGGCTCGACGCTCGCTTCGATAAGTTGATCTTTGTTGGTATCGACGGCGGTTGAGGTGTACGTCTCACCGATAGGTTTGAGTGATGAACGTACCAGCTCGCCGCTGTCAGGTAACTTACGGACTGGCGAGGCCAGTGAGTAAACCACCATGTCGATTTGACCCAAGTCTTGTTTGATCAAATCGATGGTTTTTTGCTTGGCCTCGTGCGAGAAAGCATCGCCGTTCAGGCTTTTTGAATACAGGCCTTCTTGCTTGGCAAACTTGTCGAACGCGGCTGAGTTATACCAGCCTGCGGTGCCTGGTTTTTTCTCGGTGCCTGGCTTTTCGAAGAACACGCCTATGGTTGCTGCGCCGCCACCAAAGGCGGCTGCAATGCGTGAGGACAAGCCATAGCCGCTGGATGCACCCACGACCAACACACGTTTTGGCGCATTGGCAATCGGGCCTTGCGCTTTAGTGTAGTCAATTTGTTCTTTTACGTTCGCTTCACACCCCACTGGATGGGTGGTTGTACAGATAAATCCGCGAATTTTAGGTTTGATGATCATATTCAACGTCCCTCACAAAATTGAGGCTAGGATAAATACTAACGCCTGCCTATGCATCCCCTTTTATGGAAAAAGGGCAAAAATACCCAGTGGTTGGAGGTGTTGCAGGCAAAAATAGTGGGCAAGATCGCAGTGTAAATCGGTTCCATGAGCGAGCCAACAAAAAAGCGTCTGCTCATCACAGACGCTTTTCATTAGCGTAATCACAGCATTTAAGCGGCTTTATTTGGGTTGGCTTTGTCGATAGCGCCCCCTTGTAACTGGTTTGAGGTAAACCAATCGGCCTCAAAGTCATCCACTTGTACGGCGTAAGCACGCAACGCATCGGCCTCAAGCAATTTTTCACGCGCATCGGCGGTAATAATATTTTGCTCTACCGCTTGTTGTGAACGGTCGGCCAGGCTGGCTTTACCATTGATTTTCTTGGCTTTTACTGCCTTGATCAGGGCTTTTTCGGTATCACGACACGCCCACATGGCTGTGAAGGCGCGTTCCATTACCGCCACCGGATCGTCGGCTTTTTCCCCGACATAGCAAAGATGCGTCCAACGGTCGCGCTCTGCACTTGGGGTCATTAACTGCTCGGCGATCTGGTTGAGCAGTTTATCGGACGGCATCGTATAACGCATGCCTAATGGGAACAGTAGCACCCGTAAACTACGACCCACGCCTTTGGCCGGGAAGTTGTTAAAGGCGCCATCAAAGGCTTTGGCACACTGGGCTAAGCAGTATTGCAGCGCATAGTGCACCATTGGCAGATCTTGGCTTGGACGCCCTTCATCTTCATAGCGCTTCAGGGTTGCCGATGCCATATAAAGGTGACTCAGTACATCACCAAGGCGCGCTGAAAGCATTTCGCGGCGTTTTAGCTCACCGCCTAGTGACAACATCGCCACATCGGTGGTTACCGCCAGTGCACGACTCATGCGAGTCAGGTGGCGATAGTATTTGGCCGTTTCACCACTAACCGGTGCACGGTTAGTCAGCGAGCCGGTTAACGCATTCACTAACCCCATGATGCTGTTTTTAGTGGCATGACCAATGTGTTTAAACAGCAGGTTATCAAATGCTTGTGCGCCTTGCTCTTGGTCTGGGTTAGCCGCCGCTTCCATCTCTTTAAGTACATAAGGGTGGCAACGGGTCGCCCCTTGACCAAAGATCATCAGGTTGCGGGTAAGAATGTTCGCCCCTTCCACGGTGATCGCGACAGGAATACCAAAGTAATGGTGGCCAATGTAGTTGAGTGGCCCCAATTGAATGGCACGACCCGCGTGAACATCCATCGAGTCGTTTAAGATGGTGCGCGCGATCTCGGTCATGTGGTATTTAGAAATGGCGGTGATGATCGCCGGTTTCTCACCTTGGTCAAGCGCGGTGGTGGTCAGGGTACGGGTCGATTCAATCAAGTAGTTCAACCCGCCCATGCGACCCAGTGCTTCGGCGACCCCTTCAAAGCGGCCAATATGCATACCAAACTGCTTACGTACATAGCTGTAAGCGCCTGTGGTGCGTGTGGCTAAGTGGCCGACCGCCGTGCCGAGCGCAGGCAGCGAGATCCCACGTCCGGCAGACAGGCATTCCACCAGCATACGCCAGCCTCGACCTACGTAGTCTTTCCCGCCGATGACCCAATCAATCGGAATAAAGACGTCTTCACCACGGGTGGTGCCATTCATGAAGGCCATATTGAGTGGGTTGTGGCGATCGCCAATTTCCACCCCTGGATGGTCTGCCGGGACCAAGGCACAGGTGATGCCGAGATCTTTTTTGTCACCCAACAACCCTTCAGGATCGCCGAGTTTGAAGGCAAGCCCAACGACACTGGCCACGGGGGCTAAGGTGATATAGCGCTTGTTCCAGCTTAAGCGGATCCCGAGAACCTCTTCGCCATTATGCTCACCCATGCAAATAACACCATGGTCGGGAATGCTCCCTGCATCCGAGCCTGCTTCCGGGCCCGTGAGCCCAAAGCAAGGCACTTCACGGCCATCGGCCAGACGTGGCAGCCAGTAATCGCGTTGTTCTTGGGTGCCGTAGTGCGTCAGTAGTTCTCCTGGGCCCAGTGAGTTCGGCACCATCACAGTGACCGCCGCGCTTAAACTGCGCGTCGCAATGCGCGATACGATGGTGGAGTTGGCCAGTGCTGAGAACGCGAGGCCGCCGTATTCTTTGGGGATGATCAGCGAGAAAAAGCGTTCTTTCTTCAAGTAATCCCACACCTCTTCCGGCAAATCTTTTTGCTCTTGCACGATTTTAAAATCGTCCAGCATGGCCAGTAAGGTATCGAGTTGGTTATCAATAAAAGCTTGTTCTTCAGCGGTGAGCGTTGGCTTGCCATAGCTATGCAAGGTTTTCCAATCTGGCGATCCGGAAAAGAGTTCGCCATCCCACCAAACGCTGCCCGCTTCCATCGCTTCACGCTCTGTCGCTGATAAGGGTGGCAGCACCTTTTTGAAGAAAGTAAACGCTTTGTCACTAATCAGTGAACGACGTAATGAAGTTTGAGAGCTCATGATTCAGGTCCTTTTGTTGATCATGGTTGCACTCTTGTTGCTGTTATTGTGCGACCAGAACGGGTTTTACATTGCATTCCACGCATTGTCAGACATCGACAATAACGTGGGCGAATAAATGAGGGCTGGCTCCACGCCTACCACGCCCATACGTTGTTGCGCTAGTCGGCCTGCGATTCCGCCGCAAACGGAAGCACTTGGCCTTGCTGCATCACTGCTGGCTCGGCGTTCATCCCTGCTGCTAAATACGGGATGAGGCGGTCAACGATCGCTTCGGTGTCTAACGTGCGATCAAAATCATTTTCGGCAATATCACGGAGTGCCTCGCTCGATGCCATGGTGAAAATGGCCGCGCCGAGCGTAAAATGGATGTGCCAGAAGACGGCTTCGGGAGTGAGTGCCGGGTTGGCTTTGTGCACCGCTTGGTTAAACAAGGATAAAACGTGCTCATAGCGCGTGGTAATAAACCAACGCAAGTGCCCTTGCACATCGGTGTAGCCTCGACCAATTAATTGCATAAAGGTGGCCGCGCCATGAGGCCGGTATTGGTCAAGTGCGAGTACCGGCTGTTTGGCACAAGAAAACACTTGGGCCATCGTACATTCACGCTGGCTTAACAACATTTGCAGTTGTTCGCCAAGTGCGGGCATAAATGCCTCGAGATAACGTCCAAGCACCGCGCGCACCAATGATTTTTTATCACCAAAATGGTAATTCACCGAGGCAAGGTTAACCCCTGCTTTGCTGGTGATGGTGCGCAACGATGTTTCTTTAAAGCCATGCTCGGCGAAGAGCTGCTCCGCGGCATCCAGTATTTTCGCTTTGGTGTCGCCTCGTCCTGCCATTATTCATTCACCTGATTTAAACGCTTGTTTAACTTTATACCGACAAGCCTTATTTAACAAGTAAGAAACACCTACGTATCGCATGAGCAACATCACATTATTGAGTGATGACAAGGTGATCAGGCCATTACTGGCGTTCAGCGCCCGTTTGTTGTCACCGTATAATGTTTGGTAAATGATCCGTCTGAGGCAGGAGGGGCAAGATGATATGTAACGTATTGAATATCAGAGACTAAACCAGTAAGTCCGTACGGCCGCAAAAATAAGCGGCGCTTTTTTTATACCAATGTGGGAACCCATTCGCATTTTTGCTAGTCACACCTTGTGCCACTGCTTTTTCTAGAAGACTTTTCTTCTATGCCCACTTGCTCGTTGCTTGTGGGCTTTTTTATGCGCTTACTCCCAAATCTGGGCTCTTTTCGCCCGATTTCGATGATTTAATGTCTATCCACAGTAAAGTGTGTCTGCGTTCGCTAACAGATGTGGTCACCCTATTATGTATTTCACTTTTCTTGTCGCTATGGCGTTGATCATTATGGTCGGCAGTATTTGCGGCGTTGTTGCGATCATTAAAGTGAGTTCCTTGCGTCATGATCTTGAGGCGACCCAACATGCACTGAGGCAGTTGCGTCAGAGGCAAGAGACCACGACAAGTTCCAGCGAGAACCACACGTCATCAAGTATGCGTTCGAGCAATGAACCTTCAGTAAAGTCATCAACGGAATCGGATGCTTTAGAGGAAAACCGCGAGCATCATACTCTCCAGCCCACAGATGCCCCCCCTCTTCACGACGATAACGCCATGCGTGCCACCAAAGGACATGCGATGGCATGGCTTGAGCGCGCGAAACAGCAATGGCTGGTTTGGAGTGGCGCCGGCATTTTTACCCTCGGTGGACTTTTCTTAATTTCCTACCTGATCAGCGAAGGCTATTTTCCCCCTCTTGCCCGTCTTGGCTTGGGAGCGCTGTTTGGCGTCGGTTTGATTGTAAGCAGTGAGTGGCTGCACGATAAGTTGCGCTGTTATACGCAAATTGATTGGCCGAGCTATGTGCCCGCTGCCATTGCGAGTGCGGGCTTTATCAGCTTGTTTGGCCTGACCTTGATGGCGGCGACGCCCTATCAGTTTATTTCTGATCCTATCGCTGTTGTGATGCTGGCGCTGATCTCGCTCGCTGCGACCTTCTACGGGCTTAGGTTTGGCCCACTACTGACCGTTGTCGGGCTCATCGGTGCGTATGGCGCGCCATTGTTCTCTACCAGTGCCACCCCCAGCTACGGGTTGCTCACCAGCTATTTTTTACTCGTCGCCGCCGCCATCACCTATGTGGCTCAACGTGTCGAGCGCCGATGGCTGTGGTATAGCTTGTGGGGGATGCATCTTGCTTGGTTATTTGCTTTTGCCCATTTTTCGGCGCCCCTGCTTATCGTCACTGGATTTGCTGTCGGCTCAGTCTACGTGCTGATTGCAGTACCAAGATTGGGTTGGTTGCTTAAACCAACATCTGACGGGCCACTATCTTGGCGTATTCTTGTCAATATTCGATCATGGTACCATCACGCACTCGACACCTGGCTGATGCTTGCCATTATGCTGATTGCATCAATGGCGGCATTTCCATTATCTATCACCGCTGGTATTCCATTGATCGCAGCACTAGTGGGGTGGCTTTACCTCGCTCCCCTATTCTCTGTGCGTTGGGGTGCTTGGCCTGCTCTGGGCTTAATTTGGGCCGCGCTTTGGCTACTGACAAGTGATCTTGATGGCTCTGCACTTGCCCAACATATGGGTTTAAGTATCGGTGTGTTTACCCTGTTATATGGTTTGGCCTTGGGTAAGCGTTCGCCAAAAAGCATTCACTTTATCTGGTTGGCGTGCCTAGCGACACCATTAATGGTGAGCCTAAACTCGGTAGTGACGGATCCGTTTTGGGGTGGGCAACCTCCTCACGCATATAGCACCCTATTATGGTCAGCATGTTTAGCCGGTGGCGCGGCGATATTAGCGGCATTTACTCGTTATTTTAAAGGGACAGACCAGACACAACATTTAGTCCGGTTAAGCCTATGGTGTGGGGTGAATGCACACCTTGCGCTTGCGCTGACCTTACTATTGAGCAATTACGCGCTAACCTTGGCGATCGCCCTTCAAGCCGTGGTGATGCTTTGGCTTACCCATAAATACAGGATTACACTCGCTGATTGGATTATTCAAGCCCTGGTCAGTCTTGTGCTCGCTCGCGCGACCTTATTATTGCTCACAACCAATCACATGACATCGGTGCCCGATACACTGTGGCTTTATCCGTCGCTTAGTCTGTTGATTTATGGCAGTCAGCGTTGGGTACAAAGCCAAACACTGCCCGCTTGGCTCACGGGTGCCCAGTTACAGCTCATCGCACTGTGGCTGACCAGCACGACAATTTGGCTGTGTGATCTTCAAGGCCTTAGCGGTGTCATCTATTCCGTCTCAGGCGCTGTGGTAATGAGTATGAACTGGTCATTGTTAGCTTGTGTTTATCTTTATCGCTATCGCCTCGCGCAGACGTTCGCTTTTTTATACCACTTTAGCGGGATAGCACTGCTGGCATTGAGCATACTCATTCAACTGATCCTCTTTGTCGACCACAATCCCTACTTTGAAGAGGTATCTATTGGTTATTCGCCACTTTCCAGTTTGCTCTGGCCTTGGTGGGGCGTCCCCTTGCTGGTTTGTCTTTGGCTGGGCCGAGAGGGATCCTCATCGAGCCTGGCGTTTAACGCGCGAGTACAACTGCTTACGGGTACCGCTGCGGCATTTTTTGGGTTCTTGCTCGTCAACGGATTAATCCGCCAAGCTTGGCAAGGTGACACCATTGTGCTTTCACTGCCAACATCAAACGCAGAGCTTTACACTTATTCATTGGTTTGGTTAGTAATTGGCAGCCTGACTCTGCTCGGTGGATACTGGCAACAATCGGTACGTGTGCAGCAAGGTGCCATGGCGACTTTGGCGTTAGTGATATTGAAAGTTTTCTTGGTTGATATGGCAAGTTTGGAGGGGCTAATGCGAGCTTTGTCCTTCATTGGCCTAGGGCTATGCTTAGTGGGTCTAGGTGGCTTATTCCAGTGGCTCAAACAACGCCAATGGGCCGTGTAGTGCTACACCAATTACACGCAGGATAAATAATTTATATCTGTTTCAATTTAACGAGATGGCGGCGTTTATTGCCGCCAAGTTTGTGATAAAAATCACGAAATCGTCGCCCATTGACAAGATTTAGCGACTTTTTTAAATCATCAGGAACTTCTTGGTCATCGCCCAGTCCTAATGGGTGCATCGGTAAGAAATGCCTTGTCCCCCTCAGCGATTGAGGTGCATGATTCACCTTTCTTTCCGAACTGCTGCTGCTTTTTCTACTTACTTTAGAGTTTATTTGTCTCTACCTTTATTTTTGCCCACCTTGTGTGGGCTTTTTTTATTTTGGTGCAGGGTCATCAGACGTTACCTGACCATTGGCAATCATTTGATAGGGCGACGCATACCGTAAGGTGAGTCCCAGCTGCGCCAGCGTATGCGAGGCATCAATCCATTTTCCATCGCCAGCACTTGGGTGATACTCAGGTGGCGCTAATCCCATTTCACGTGCAGCCCAGCTGTAATAAACGCTTTTGGATGGATGAAGATCCGCACTCAAATGGAAAACATGCCCCCATTGGCGCTGATGAATCATTGCACTGATTGCAGCCATAACATCGCTACGATGGATAAGGTTAACCGGCTCGCTGCCGCCAGACAGCCCTGTACGCCCTGACAACATGGTTGATGGGTGACGTTCACCGCCAATTAAACCTGCCAAGCGCAGTACACTGCCCCGCTCGCCATACACGCGATCAACATGGGCTTCAATGGCTTCATGCGCTTGACCGGAAGCCGTTGTCGCGGCGGTCGGTGTTTGTTCTGTGACTTGTCCTTTAAGCTCTCCATACACAGACGTCGTGCTAATAAAGAGCACATGTTCAACGCCCGCTTGTGCCAGATGATCGATAAAGGCGGTCATCGCGCTGCGGTAGGCATCAAAATCGGCATTACGTCGCCCTGCCGCGATATTGATCACCACAATGTCGCAATCAAGCAATGGCTGCGCGTGGTGGTAATCGGGCGCCATGACATCAAAAGGCACCATTGGCGCACCTAGTGACTGGCTCCATGCTTGCGCTGCATCCGATTGGCGCTTGGTCCCCACCACCTGATGCCCTGCCGCTAGCAAGTGCGACGCAAGGGGGGTACCCAACCAACCACAACCACAAATTCCGACTTTCAATCCTGACACAAGCACTCCTTAGGGTTACGTAATTATTTTTCAATGTAATCGGCTTCACACCGCTTTTTGCCCCATTTTTGACCGATTATTTATTTCACGCTGTAAATATATTCCTTCATTGTGTAAGGAAATAACCAAAAGCGTGAATGGTGACAAAGTTTTCATTCTCAGATAGTCATAATAATGTCATTACAAAGCGTGAGAAGATAGACTATTCATCATTAAACGGTGGTCAAAAACCGTGATGATTGACGTACTTAAACACTGCATTTTGTTCGCTCTCAGGGAGCGATAGTTTTTAATTTGGTCTTGAACGTAAGCGGTAACTCAGATGAATACTCTGGAAAAAATACAAAAAAATATTGAAAACTTCAGCAAATCTGAAAGAAAAGTTGCTGAAATTATTGTCGCCTCGCCTCAAACCGCTATCCACTCAAGCATTGCGACGTTAGCGAAAATGGCTGATGTGAGTGAGCCAACGGTGAATCGCTTTTGTCGTCGTTTAGACACCAAAGGATTTCCCGACTTTAAATTGCATTTAGCGCAGAGCTTGGCAAACGGTACGCCTTATGTGAACCGTAACGTTGAAGAGAACGACGGTGCCGATGCTTACACAGCCAAGATTTTCGAGTCAACCATGGCCTGTTTAGATGTGGCGAAGAACAGCATTGATACACACCAAATTAACCGTGCTGTTGATATGTTAACCCAAGCAAAGAAAATTTCTTTCTTTGGTTTGGGTGCGTCAGCGTCTGTTGCCCACGATGCGCAGAACAAGTTTTTCCGTTTTAACATCCCTGTCGTCTGCTTTAACGATATTGTGATGCAACGCATGAGCTGTATTAACTGCAATGACGGCGACGTGGTGGTGATGATCTCACACACAGGCCGGACCAAAAGCCTGGTCGACGTGGCGAACTTGGCCCGAGAAAATGGCGCCACCGTGATTGGTATCACCCAGCGCGATTCACCGCTCGATAAGGTTTGCTCGCACACCATTCAACTCGATGTCCCTGAAGATACCGATGAATACATGCCAATGGCAAGCCGCGTGGTGCAAATGACCGTCATCGACGTCTTGGCTACCGGTTTTACCCTACGCCGCGGCCCCGGCTTTAGAGATAACTTGAAACGTGTCAAAGAAGCCATTCGCGATTCACGTTTTCATAAAGAATCATTGACCTAATCCCGAGGAGTGCATGGCACTCCTTTTTTGTGTCATCTCGTTGATATTTTCCGTGCGCTACACTGATGTCAGCGTTTTATTGGTTTATTACTAAGCGGTGATGCTTGCCTTGTAACACGCTTCTTGCGCATCACCCTGTCTACAGGAGTTAATCATGTCTGCAAAATTGAGAAGAACGAAAATTGTCACCACCTTGGGCCCGGCAACGGATAAAGATAGTGTGTTAGAGGCCGTCATTCAGGCGGGTGCCAATGTCGTTCGCCTCAACTTCTCTCACGGCAGTGCAGAAGATCATATTAAGCGTGCCGAACAGGTGCGTGCTATCGCCGCACGACTGGGTCGCCATGTGGGGATTTTAGGCGATTTACAAGGCCCTAAGATTCGCGTATCCACGTTTAAAGACGGCGCTATTGTGCTTGCGGTGGGTGATAAATTTACCCTAGACAGCGATCTTTCTCCGGGAATGGGCGATCAAGACGCTGTGGGGCTGGACTACAAGGCGCTACCGCAAGATGTCACCCATGGCGACATTTTGCTGCTCGACGATGGCCGTGTACAGCTCAAAGTATTGGCCGTTGACGGCACCAAAGTGCATACCGAAGTCACGGTGGGCGGGAAGCTATCAAACAACAAAGGGATCAACAAGAAAGGCGGTGGCCTGTCTGCGCCTGCGTTGACCGAAAAAGATAAACAAGACATTCTCACCGCCGCCAAAATCAAGGTCGACTTTTTGGCTATCTCGTTCCCTCGCAACGGTCAAGACATGCATTATGCCCGCTCATTAGCACGCGAGGCTGGTCTGGATGCACGTTTGGTCGCCAAGGTTGAACGCGCAGAAACCGTGGTGAGCGATGCCAGTATTGATGACATTATCGAAGCGTCTGATGTGGTGATGGTGGCACGTGGCGATCTTGGCGTCGAAATTGGTGACCCTGAGTTAGTCGGGGTACAGAAACAATTGATCCGACGCGCACGCAGTATGAACCGCTTAGTGATCACTGCCACACAAATGATGGAGTCGATGATCACAGCCCCGATGCCAACCCGTGCAGAAGTGATGGATGTCGCTAACGCCGTGTTAGATGGTACCGACGCGGTAATGCTATCAGCAGAAACCGCAGCAGGACAGTATCCGGTTGAGACGGTACGCGCCATGGCAGAAGTGTGTGTCGGTGCGGAAAAAATGCCGTCGGTGAACGTGTCTAACCATCGCTTGGATCGTCAGTTTGATAGCCAAGAAGAGACGGTGTCGATGGCAACCATGTATGCGGCAAACCATATGAAAGGGATTAAAGCCATGGTGTCGCTGACTGAGTCAGGCCGCACCGCGTTGATGATGTCACGTATTTCATCGGGTAAGCCCATTTTCGCCTTGTCTCGCCATGAACAAACGCTGAATCGTGCAGCATTGTATCGCGGCGTCACCCCCGTGTATTTCGACAGCAACAGTGGTGCCGGTCCGCAAGTGGCCGAGCTTGCCCTGCAGACACTGAAAGCGGGTGGGTTTTTGAATGAAGGCGATCAGGTGATCATGACCCAAGGTGACCAAATGGAAGTGATTGGCTCAACCAATACGATGCGAGTCTTAACAGTGAAATAGCGAATGTCCATGAGGGCACGAGCAAAAACAGCAACGCAAAAGGCGATCGCAATCGATCGCCTTTTTTCATGGAACCTTCCTTTAGGACGACGATTTAGGGCGCCAGTGGGGATTAATATGTGCCATTAACAGGTGATCTTCCCATTGACCATTAATGAGCAGGTAATCCCGTGCTCGTCCTTCTCGTTCAAATCCAACGGCCTCTAACACCTTGGCACTGCGCGCATTGCATGGCATATAAGCGGCATTGACGCGGTGAATATGGATATTATCGAATAACCATTGATTGGTGGTCGCCAATGCGCGGCGCATAATGCCCTGCCCTTGTGCCGCTTGGTCTAACGAGTAACCGACGGTGCAAGAATACGAAGGATACTGCATCATGCTGGTATAAGAGATCACTCCCAATACCGTGGGAGAATCTTGCTTGGCAATTAAAAAATAATATGCCAGCTGATGCTTTTGTAACTCCATCAGCTGTAGCACCCGCCGTTTCCAGCCCTGCTCGGAGTAAAAGCCCGATGTTCGCGCCGGCTCCCAGGGGGCAAGAAAGACACGATTGCGCTGAAAGTATTGCACAACTCGCATGACGTCTTCATGGCTGATGGCATCAATGCGCAGTTCATCCACGGATAATCGCGGCAAATCACTCACCGAGGGTTCGTACATAGTCACTGTCTTGGCCCGCGTTATTTCTTACCAATGCCATAGTCGCGCAGTTTATTGGCGATAGCGGTATGCGAGACATCCAGCCGCTTAGCCAGTTTACGCGTGGAAGGGTAGCTTCGGTACAAGTTATGCAATATGCCAGACTCATAACGCTTCATGATTTCGTCCAACGATCCATCAATCGACTCTTCACTCAGAAACTGGGTGTTTTCGATTTCTGGTAACTGCACATCGTCTATCGTCATCACGTCGGCATCGATTTGGGTCATCGCATGCAATAACACATTGCGAAGCTGGCGGATATTACCCGGCCATGCATAGTGGGTCAGGTAGTCTGCAAGGGCGTCATCGATGCTTGGCTTGGATTGGCCCAAATCGGCGGCAAATTGTTTAATAAATAGCTGCGCAAGTGGCATCACATCCGCAGAACGTTCTCTCAGCGGTGGAACCGTCAGCGATAAGACATTAAGGCGATAAAAGAGGTCTTCGCGGAATTGATGCGCGGCCACCAGCTCAGGTAAATTTTTCTGCGTTGAACAAATCACCCGCACATCGACCTGCATTTCACGCTCTTCACCGACCCGACGGAAGGTGCCGTCTTGCATAAAGCGCAGCAGTTTTACCTGCAGGTGACGGCTCATTTCACCGACTTCATATAGGAAGACGGTGCCGCCGTCCGCTTGCTCTAAAATCCCTTTTTTCGCGCTACCGCCCTCTTCTGCGGCGGCCATGCCAAATAGCTCGGTTTCAGCGGCGTTATCAGGCATCGACACGCAGTTCACCAGCAAGAAGGGTTTGTCTGCCCGCAGTGAATGCCGATGGCAAGCGCGCGCAATCATCTCTTTGCCTGTTCCGGTTTCGCCTTGTACCAACAGTGGCGCGTCGAGCATCGCTAATTTTTTAGCTTGGCTCATCAGCTGCTTAAACTTGTTGGATTGGCCAACGAGGTGCTCAAAACCATGGTCGCTAGGCGTGCGGAAAACCGTTTGCGGGGTGTTATTCAGCGCCACTTGTTTCAGTTGGACCACGGCGCTCACGAGCACAGGCTGTTCGCTTTCATCGTTGATATGAACAGGCATCACTTCCATGAGGAAGTCGAGGCCAGCCATCACCACCATCCTACAGCTTTGGCTGGCTTCTTCTTTTTCCAGCCAATGGGCAAACTGAAAGTCAGGAAACACGGTGTTCGCATGCTCGTCGATAAGCTGATGCTCACTGGATCCAATCAGATCTTGCGCGGCTTTATTGGCCATATCGATGTAGCCGTCGAGGTTGATCGAGACCACAGGATCGGTCAGGCTTTCGACCAAGGCACGTAGCTCTTTATGCTCGCGCTCGGCAGGCAAGAACTGGACTTTGCGCACATCGGTGACCCCAGAAATCAGTCGAATTTCAGACATCAACTGACTAAAGGCTTCAAATTCAATTTCAGGGCAGTTCAGATAGATAATCCCGACTTGGTCGATTTCGATCCCGCGTAGATCAATATCGCGGCGAACCAGAATATCAAGCAGTTCGCGGGTCAGTCCGATCCTATCTTCACAACAGACTTTCAGTCTCATAATGGATTCCTGTAACGTGACAGTGATACCCAATACCGGCGCAGAACAAGATGGGATGAGGTGATTAAAACCTGCTCTGATCAAGACGTTACAAAAGCAATCGTCAGTATTTTTTCATGTGCCGGATTAGCTGTCAGGATAAGTTGACACTGAGGCGAAGTTTGAGCGGGTTAGGGTTAACAGTCAAGCCCTGATGCCATTTTTGCCTTGCGACATCACGTTTGTAGCACAGACTTTTGCCGTTTAAACTTTTGATTATATTATAAATAAAAACACAAGGTGACAGAGCGCAATGGGCTACGATGTCACCAAGAGCCTGTTACTAAGAGCATGTTACCAAGAGCGTCACCAAGGGCGCCACCAAGAACGTGTCACCACGCGTGCTACACGCATTCGCGTCAGTGGGGTGATTCGCCGGGGGTTGGGCTTTTACCCATTAGCCGTTTTACCAGCTCGCGCCGCAACTGTGACAAGCTCGGGGCCGCTTGCCCATGCCAAGGCAGTGGCCGCATCAGGGTCATGGTTTTTAATCCAAGGCGAGCCGTGAGCAAACCAATCCCCAACCCTTGGGCGACGCGGCCAGAAACACGTCCAGCGAGGTTCACTGAAAGGACATCAAAGCCGACATCGGTCATGGCCTCACTCGCGCCGGCAAGCGCCATGTTGGTGAGAACCATTTTAAGTAAACTCAATCGGGCTTTGACCCCAAGTTGAATGCCATACACGTTGGCAATCTTGGTCATTAAATGAAAATTTCGCCACGCAACCAGTAACATATCGGCGGCCGCCAATGGGCTAACGGCTACCATTAAGGCCGCCTCTTGCGAGTGTTTCGTCACCAAGGCTCGCGCTGCCTTATCTTGAGCGCTGAGTACCTGTTGCTCATAAAGGCCTAAAATTTCGCTGTCGTTATGGGTTGCCGTGATCGCTTGCTGCCACTGTGTAAAAGCTGGACGTTGTACTTGTCCGGTTTGCTCCGCTAACTGACGACAAAAGTGTTCGCCCTGCCCGACCGCATCACTGGCCAGCAGTTGCTCAGCCTGTTGGCGGACAGCATCGCGTTGCAGCAAACGACGCATCGCGCGCCATTCTTTACCCAGCATCACCAATCCAGTCGTGGCGATGGCGATCAACAAACCTTGCCAACCAAGGCTAAGCCAATCTTGCGCTAGCCAGCTTTGATACACACTGTCAGCGGATTGCCACAATGCCAGTAGCATGGTTGCCAACATAAGAAATGGCCACACTCGGCGTCGCTTGCGTGACGAGGGGGCGAGCGTTGCATCAAGTGAGGCTTCCCATTCAGCACTCGCCGCCGGCGTAAAATCATGGTCCGATTCAAACGTGGTGCCTTGTTGTATCCGGCTATCTAATGCCGTCTGGTCTATCTCGGCATCCTGTGCATAGGTTTGTTTTGGCTTATATTGGGTCATGACTACCTCATTTATCGAAATTTGTCGCCAAGCAAATAATCCAAGGCTTTATCCATGCGGATATGTGGCAAGGGGGCATCGAGCGGCGCGGGTTGCGGACGAAACGACGGGAAGTCAAACCCTTGATCCTGCCAGAAGGCATCTTCCGGTAACTGAGCCGGTACCTCTCCCGGGTATAACGTCACTGGGCTGTTATCGGCCAAATGGCCTTTTAACGCGCTTTGGGTGCTGCCTTTTACCGAGACATAGCCCGGTGTGGTTGCTTCAATCGCGGCGACACTTTGGCAGCGCATATCAATGCCTTCAAACGCCGCCTGTTGCCACGCTTGATGAACAATTTGTTGCAACAGGCTCACCAAGTTTGGATGTTGCTCGGGGGTCACATGATCGGCTTTGGTGGCGGCAAACAACACTTTATCGATACGGGGCGAAAACAGCCGTTTGAGTAACCCTGACTTGCCGTATTTAAAGCTTTGCATGAGCTGCTCAACGGCGAGGCGCATATCGTGAAACGCAGCGGGCCCTGCGTTCAACGGTTGTAAGGTGTCGACCAAGATGACTTGGCGATCAATTTTGGCAAAGTGTTCGCGGTAGAAATGGGCAACCACATGTTCACAGTAATAGTCGTAGCGCGCTTTGAGTACCCCATAGTTGGAGCCTTTCCCTGCTTTGGCCAAATCCTGTTCATTGTCCGAGCCAACCCAAGGAAAGAACTGCACCACAGGTGCACCAGCCAGTTCCCCGGGGAGCACAAACCGGCCAGGTTGCACCCAATGCAGCCCGCCATGTGCTTTACACTGGTGTAAAAAGGCCGTGTAGTCGGCAGCAATCTCAGCCAGCTTTTTTTCATCTGCAGGTGCAAACGGGTCGAGCGCCGCGGCTTTGGTTGTCCACGTGCCAGCAAGCTCGCCACGACGCCCGGTCAATAATCCCGACTGTTTAGCTGACCATTGCGAGTAGGTTTGACTCAACAAGGGTAAATCGAGCAGCCACTCTCCGGGGTAGTCAATAATATCAACGTACAAGGTCGCCATGTCGTTAATCGCTCTCAGTGCGGCAGACTGGGGCCGATACCGCACGGCTAGGCGTACTTCACTGACATCACGCGTGGGTGACGGCCACGCCGGCGGAGTACTATGTAGCGCCTGCATGGCAGAGTCGTAATCAAACGCGGGCAAGTGCATATGTGGATGTGGCTCTCGACGCGCCCCTAATCCACGTCCCTGCTGCACCAGTTGCATTAACGGCAAATTAGGCTCGGTCCCCAAATGCGTCAGCTGGTTAATGAGTGAGGTAATAAAGGCCGTTTTTCCCGCACGCGAGAGGCCAGTAACCGCAAGACGAACATGACGGTCAGCGCCTCGGCTGGCCCACTGCTTTACGCGCCTTTTCACTGATGGCATAAGTTTTTATGGCTCCTTGATCAGCCAAGCTGCCTACGACAGGCAGCCGCTGTGCATGGTTAAATGCGTGTTCTGATAAGTTGAGGCGGATTATAGCTTTTTAAACGCTTGATCAACGTTAAACGCTGATGATGTCACATAGGCTTCCATCTGAGTGATCTTGTCTTCCATTTGCGTGAACTCGCCGTTGAGATCACGGATCAGTTGGCTGGCTGACTTGCCCGACTGCCATGGCTTTTGTTTCACCTGATGCGCTGGCGCCGCTTGAGCCGGCTCAACCGTTTCGTGTTCTTGCGCCGGTTTTTTATCTAAGATCAGCACGGCGGCGATGTAGGCCACCACCACAAAAAAACCGAAGCCGAGCAAAAACGCGGAGACCGTCAGGATCCGCACTAACCAGGTTTCCATCCCAAAGTGGTTGGCAAGGCCGGCGCACACACCGGCAATGCGGCCGTTGTCTGGATCTCGATATAAGGTTCCCCTCATGCGCGTTGCCTCCATTGTGGCGCTTCAGCATCAAGCAAGCGCTCTAAGTTATCCACACGGGCTTGCAGTTTTTCAGCGCGCTGAGCCAGCTGCTGTAACGTTTCGTAATCTTGCCCACTTAAGCCCTGCTCAACTTGGCGTTTACTGCGGTAATGCAGCAACAGCCATAGCGGGGCGACGAACAGTAAAAATATCGCCAGTGGAAAGCCAAGAAATAGTGATGACATGTCCGCTCCTCGTCGTATTGGTTATGATTGATTATCTTTCATTTTGGCTTTTAAAGACGCCAACTCTTTCTCAATTTCGTCTTGGGCTTGAAGATCCGCGAACTCGTCGTCTAGTCCTTTGCCTTTGCCTTTGCCAACTTGATAACTGTCGGCTTCCGCTTCAAGTTCGTCAATACGGCGCTCGTATTGTTCAAATTTCGCCATTGCTTCGTCCGCACGACCACTGCCGAGGTGACGACGTACATCACGACGATTGCCCGCAGTCTCACGGCGAATGCTCAGCGATTGCTGACGTGCCCGCGTTTCGCTCAGCTTGGTCTCAAGCGCTGCAATTTCACCACTCAGTTTTTCAACGCTTTCCGCAATTAAACTCAGCTCTTCATCGAGTGCGACTTTCACATCATGCGCTTTCTGTTTTTCGATCAATGCAGCGCGCGCGAGATCTTCACGATCTTTTTGCAGCGCTAGCGAGGCTTTTTCCTGCCAGTCTTGAATTTGGCGTTCGATGTTTTCAATCTTACGCGCGACTTCTTTTTTATCTGCCAGCGCTTTCGCTGATGATGTCCGCACCTCTACCAAGGTGTCTTCCATTTCTTGAATGATCAAACGGATCATTTTTTGTGGATCTTCTGCCTTATCGAGCAAGGCATTGACGTTGGCATTGACGATATCTGCAAAACGAGAAAAGATTCCCATCATTGACTCCTTCTATTTGTTCAAGTTTGTTTAAACCTGCTCACACTTATTCAAACGGTATGCCAACTTTTTATGCACTATTTTTCAATCGGTTAAAAGCAGTTGCGTCGGCCTTCTAAACCGTTCATGATGAATAAAACCACTATTTGGTAAAAATCGCCATGCGAGAACAAGATAACTTACTGGGGGAGTCCGACCGTTTTTTAGCCGTGTTAGACCATGTTAGTCGGCTGGCCCCGCTCAACCGTCCGGTTCTGATTATGGGTGAGCGCGGCACCGGGAAAGAGTTAATCGCGCAGCGTCTTCATTACCTCTCAACCCGTTGGTCACAACCGCTTGTAAGCTTAAACTGTGCAGCGCTAAGCGAGGGGCTGATCGATTCTGAGCTCTTTGGCCATGAGGCCGGTGCTTTTACCAGTGCCAAAGGCCGACATGCGGGCCGATTTGAGCGCGCTGAGGGCGGAACTCTATTCTTGGACGAGATTGCTACCGCGCCTCAGGGCGTTCAGGAAAAGTTACTCCGTGTGATTGAGTATGGCGAATATGAACGTGTTGGCGGCACCACGCCTTTGCGCGCAGATGTTCGGCTGGTGTGCGTCACCAATGAAGATCTACCCGCGCTTGCACAAGACAACCAATTTCGTCCTGATCTGCTGGACCGGCTCGCCTTCGACGTTATCCATCTTCCCCCGCTTCGCGAGCGCCAGCAGGATATCTTGATCATGGCCGAGCACTTTGCCATGAAAATGGCGGTTGAGCTCGGTTATCCATTATTTGCGGGCTTTTCGCAACCGGCCCAAGCACAATTGCTAACACACTCCTGGCCAGGTAATGTGCGAGAGCTGAAAAATGCAGTTGAGCGGGCGCTTTCTCGCCATAATGATGCCACCACACCCATCGATACGATTTGTCTTGACCCATTTTCACCGCCTTGGCAGCCTCAGCAATCCACACATGCTCCTTCAGCGGTCAAAGGTTCATTTCCAGCCTTTCCTCTTGATCTGCGTGAGTGGCAAACCACACAAGAACGCGATTTGGTCACAGCGGCGTTGTCGCAAGCCAACTATCATCAGAGGAAGGCCGCGCAGTTACTCGGCCTAAGCTACCATCAATTCAGGGGGCTGTTGCGCAAGCATAACGTGGGACAAGATAACTAATCTTGTGGTTGCTCAACCTTTATCGGCACAGGGACAACTCACGGACACAGAAACGCAAGATAACCCTTACTTTACTTGGTGGTAAGACCGTTTCGGTGGTAGATTACGGGATTCATTTTGATAGCTGATTTTACTTGGTTTATGCGCGTTTTTTTCCAGTTTTTGATCCTGGGCGTGAGCGGTCTGCTTCTCGCAGGTTGTGATGCGGCTAACGATCAACGTGCGGCCGACAACCGTGGTTTTGTGTTTTGTGGCCCAGGCCAACCGAACACATTTAACCCTCAGTTGACCGATGGCGGCCTGACCGCAGACACCTTATCGAGCCAGCTGTACGATCGCCTGCTTCAGCTGAACCCTGACACCTACCAACCCGAGCCCATGCTCGCGAAAAGTTGGGAGGTCAGTGATGACGGTAAAACCTATACCTTTGTACTCCGTCGTGGTGTGGCTTTTCATCGCAGCTTGACCTTTACGCCGTCTCGTTACCTCAATGCTGAGGACGTTGTTTTCTCTTTTCGGCGCTTGATTAACCCCCGTCACCCTTTTCATCGCATTTCTGGCGGCCAATATCCATGGTTCGATAGCATGGATTTTTCAAGTTTAGTCTCGAGTGTCAAAGCGACCGATACCTATCGTGTGCAATTTACCCYCTCGCGACCCGATGTGTCGTTTCTTTCTACACTGGCCACCAAATTTTCGGTGATTCTTTCAAAAGAATATGCCAACCAATTATTAGCCGCCGGTACACCGGAAAAGATCGACGCCTACCCGGTTGGCACCGGCCCGTTTGCTATGGCTGAATATCAGCCTCGTGAATTAATTCGTCTGCGCCGCCACTGGCAATATTGGCAAGGTCCCGCCCCGATGGAGCAGGTGGTCTTTGATATTTCAACCCGAGGAACGGGCACCTTGGCAAAAATGCTGACGGGTGAATGTGATGTGCTCGCCTCTCCCGTTGCCAGTCAGTTACCCGTCGTGGTGAATGATCCGCGCTTTCGTTTATCATCTCAAACGGGGATGAACGTGGCGTTTATTGCGCTCAACACCCGCCATCCAGCGCTTTCGCAGGTGGAGGTTCGTCAGGCGATCAATCTGGCGATTAATCGCGGCGCCTTACTAAGCTCGGTGTATTATGGCACAGGCACGCCTGCCACCAGCTTGTTGCCACCGATGTCCTGGGCGTATGACCCTAATCAGCAAAGCCAACATGATCCCAAGCTCGCAGCGGCCCTGCTCGCCAAAGCCGGGTATCGCCATGGGTTCAGTGTTGATTTAACGGTGCCATTAAAGCCCACGGCGTTTAATCCAAGTCCGCGTAAAACCGCCGAACTGATCCAGGCCGATCTGGGAGAAATTGGCATAGACGTAAATATCATTCCAGAAAAAACCGTTAACCGCGCATCGATTCGGGAAGGCGATGACAGTCACGGTATGGTGCTTACCGGTTGGGTGGCCGATAATGGGGATCCCGATGCTTTTTTACGCCCGTTACTGACTTGCAATGCCAAGTTCACGGGGTGGAATATCGCCAATTGGTGTAACCGCTTTTTCGATCAAACCTTAAATGAGGCAATTGCGACAGACAATATGGCCATGCGCAAAACCTTATACCAGGACGCACAAACCATTCTTGACCGTCGGATGCCGGTGGTGCCACTTGCCCATGGTATTCAACACCAAGTCCGTGATGCACATTTAACCGGGCTCACGATGACACCCTTTGGGGCAGACAGTTTTGCTGATGTGTCACGGGAGCGCTAAACCATGCTGATTTATACCTTACGACGCTTCAACTTATTTTTGATCACCTTGGTGATCCTCACCTTGGTCGCTTATAACATCATTTTATTGTCGCCTGATTCAGGATGGCACCAATATGACTATTGGTTAGGGTGGGTTTATTATCTACGCCAACTCATTGATGGAAACCTAGGGCTTGCGGCTAACGGGGAGCCAGTGGTCAATATTCTTGCCCATGTCGCACCGGCGACTTTAGAGCTCTGTATTTCAGCGCTGGTCATTAGCGTGATGGTCGGCGTACCGCTCGGCACGCTCGCAGGGCTGCGTAGTCAAGGCCCCACTGATAAAGTGATTTCATCCCTCGCCGTCGTGGTATTTTCGATTCCGACATTCTGGTTAGCCATCTTACTGATTATGGTGTTCTCACTCGACTTACAATGGTTCCCCGTATCAGGCCGCTACAACCTTTTGTATGAGATTCCGCATATTTCTGGGTTTGCGTTAGTCGATTTATGGCTCTCGGATTTACCGCTCCAGGGAAAAGTCGCGACCGATATTATGCGTCATCTTGCTCTCCCGACACTGACGCTTGCCGTGGTTCCGACAACTGAAATTATTAAGATGGTCAGAAACTCAATGGCCTATGTGATGAGTCAGAATTACATTAAAGCCGCGGCCACTAAAGGGCTATCGAAAACCGAGATTGTGCTTCGGCATGGAATGAAAAACGCGATTCCGCCTATTATTCCCAATTTTGGATTATTGGTTTCCACCATGGTGACCTTTGTGATTATTGTCGAATCTGTATTTAACTGGCCAGGCATTGGGCGTTGGTTACTCGATGCGCTCCTTGTCAAAGACTATACCTCTGTACAGGCGGGCGTGCTCGCGATTGGTGGATTTGTCTTATTGATTAATATTGTCTCCGATGTGCTAGGGGCGTTTATGAATCCGCTGGTAAGGAAGAAATGGTATGCCCTCAAATAGTGTCTACGTTGAACAGCATATTCCCACTCAGTTTGAGCGGACTTGGACTGCCTTTCGCCGCAATAAGTTAGCTGTGATTGGGTTTTGGTGTCTAGCCGGGCTTCTCTTAGTGACCCTCTTTGCACCCTTGCTCGCCCCTTGGAGCCCGCAACATCAAACGGGTCAGCTTTTGATGCCACCCTCTTGGGTGCAGTCTGGGCAGATTGAGTTTTTTCTCGGCACCGATGATTTGAGCCGCGACATGCTATCGCGCTTAATTGCCGGCTCTCGCTTAACCTTTGGATTGGCGCTGATAACGGCATTAACCGCGTCGTTGGTCGGCATCGCTATTGGTGTGCTGGCAGGCATGACCAAGGGGCTAAAGTCCAGTGTGTTAAACCACATTCTTGACAGCATTCTTTCCATCCCTTCGCTGCTATTGGCGATCATTGTGGTCGCCTTTCTCGGTGTCGGTGAAACCCAGATATTGCTCGCGATTTGGTTGTCACTGATCCCTCGTATTATTCGTGCGGTGTATACCGCGGTCCACGATGAAATAGAGAAAGATTACATCATCGCCGCACGCTTGGATGGCGCGAATAATATCTATCTGTTACACCATTCTATTTTGCCGAATATTGTCACCGTATTGAGTACTGAAGTAACCCGTGCAATCTCGGTCGCGATCTTGGATGTTGCCGCGCTGGGTTTTCTGGGATTAGGAGCTCAACCCCCAGCCCCCGAATGGGGCGCTATGCTCGGTGATTCCATTGAGCTTATTTTTACCGCCCCCTGGACAGTGACTCTGCCCGGCATAGCCATTGCGTTTAGCGTGTTGGTTGTTAACCTTGTCGGTGAAGGCGTCAGCCAAGCCATCAACGCAGGAACTGAATAATGCCGTTATTAGATATTCGACACCTAACCATCGAAATTGAAACGCCTCAAGGGATGGTGAAAGCGGTTGATAGAATGAGCCTGACCATTAATGACGGTGAAATTCGTGGCCTGGTAGGAGAATCGGGCTCAGGCAAAAGCTTGGTCGCTAAGGCCATTTGCGGTGTGACCAAAGATCAATGGCATGTCAGCGCCGACCGTTTAAGGCTGGGCAATATTGATTTACTGGAGCTACCAGCCAGAGAGCGTCGCCACGTCGTGGGTAAAGATATTGCGATGATCTTTCAAGAGCCATCGACCTGTCTTGACCCCTCTGAAGTGGTGGGCCATCAGCTTGAAGAAGCGATTCCTCCCGCGTCGTTTTCTGGCAGTTGGTGGCAGCGTTTAAACTGGCGTAAACAGCATTCCATCGCCCTACTCCATAAGGTTGGGATAAAAGATCATCGGCGGGTGATGGACAGCTATCCTTACGAGCTCACCGATGGCGAATGTCAAAAGGTGATGATTGCAATGGCGATCGCTAACCGCCCTCGATTATTAATTGCCGATGAACCAACCAATGATTTGGATCCCATCACGCAAGCACAAATTTTCCGACTGCTCAGCCGCACCAATCAGCTGTCGAACACGACCATTTTGTTGGTTAGTCATGATCTGACTTTGGTTACGCGTTGGGCGGATAGAATTACCGTGATGTATTGTGGCCAGTCTGTAGAGTCGGGAAACCGAGAACAAATACTCACCACGCCCCATCATCCATATACAGACGCATTATTACGGACCATGCCGGATTTTAGCCGCGAGATCCCGCATAAAAGCAAACTAGAAACTCTGCCTGGATCAATACCGCCATTACAACATTTACCTATTGGTTGCCGACTTGGCCCGCGTTGCCCCTATGCGCAGCGTAAATGCGTAGAAGTACCGCGAACCGAGAAAGTGAAAAACCATAAATTTGCCTGTCATTTCCCGCTCAACATGGAGAACAAGCATGGCCGCTCTTCTTGAAATTGATGGGCTATCGAAAGACTATCATCACCGGTCTGGTTGGCTAAAAAAGCGCGTCACCCATGCGGTGAAGCCGGTGTCCTTTTCATTGGATGTCGGCGAGACAATTGCATTTGTCGGGGAAAATGGCTCAGGTAAGTCAACCTTAGCACGAATGATTGCTGGCGTGATTGAACCGACCGCGGGACAAATCCGCGTTAATGGCGATCCGCTCCGCTATAAAGATTATCAAACACGCTGCAAGCTCATACGGATGATCTTTCAAGACCCGAATACCTCGCTGAACCCACGCAACCAAATTGGACAAATATTGGAAGGGCCTTTGCGTCGAAATACCAATATGACACCTCAGGAGCGAGGGAAACGGATTAAAGACACCTTATTACGGGTCGGGCTAATCCCGGAGCACGCTTATTTTTATCCGCAAATGCTTGCTACCGGTCAAAAGCAACGTGTTTCGCTTGCAAGGGCGTTAATTTTGCAACCCAGTGTGATTGTTGCCGATGAGGCATTAAATGGCTTGGATATGTCAATGCGATCGCAGATCATCAACCTGCTTCTCGAGCTACAAGAAGAGATGGGGTTATCTTATGTTTATGTGTCGCAACACATGGGCGTGATTAAACATGTGACGGATAAGTTGATGGTGATGCAAAAAGGCGAAGTGGTTGAATCGGGCGATACCGCCTCACTGTTTGCTAACCCACAGCATAGCCTCACCCAAAGGCTTATCGATAGCCACTTTACCGCTCCGGTATTAGACAGGCGCTCTCGCAAATCCTCAGGTGCACGACCGTAATACAAGCATGAGCGGTCAGCTCTGTCCGCCGCTCATGCTTTTTTTGCTTGATGCTTCTCTTTGAATGCTTTCTCTTTGAATGCTTTTAGTGCGCTATCTGTTAATGCCTTCTCTGGTAAGACTCAGATAGCTGGCACATCAAGTGCGTAGGGATTGATTAATCGTATGTAACACAGCGGCTGGATCGGCAGCTTGGGTGACAGGTCGACCAATGACAAGGTAATCCGATCCTGCATTTATCGCTTCTTCTGGCGTCATAATTCGGCGCTGATCGCCTGCGGCACTGCCAGTCGGACGGATCCCTGGAGTCACCAACTTAAAGGTGTCACCACACTGCGCTTTAAGCAAACTGGCTTCTTGTGCTGAACACACCACACCATCCAAACCCGACTGTTGCGTCAGCTTGGCAAGATGCTGCACCTGCTCTTGTGGTGAGCGTTGTACCCCAGTTTGGCGTAAATCCGCATCCGTCATGCTGGTCAACACGGTGACACCGATAAGCAATGGGCGGTTGCCTCCATATGGTTCAAGCGCCTCGCGTGCTGCGCTCATCATGCGCTCGCCTCCTGATGCATGCACATTGACCATCCACACGCCTAGCTCTGCCGCAGCCGCTACAGCACGGGCACAGGTGTTGGGGATATCATGAAACTTGAGGTCGAGAAAGACGTCGTGTCCGCCTGCATGAAGCTGTTTGACAAGCGCCGGGCCAAACAAGGTAAACATTTCCTTGCCCACTTTTAAACGGCATGAACCTGGCTCGATTTTATCCGCAAAGGCTAACGCTTGGTTCATATCTGCATAATCAAGTGCCACGATGACTTTTGGGTCGTGCATGTTGTTTCCTCGTTCCTCGTTGAATGCTTATAAACGGCATAATGCCGCACTAACCGATAAAAAAACGGCGCTGCCTAAGCATCGCCATTACTCCCCATCAAGCCCTCGAATTGGCTTGATAGCGCCCCAGCTTTTGCAAGATGGGCATTGCCAATAAAGCGCATGCGTGGAAAAACCACATTTACGACATCGGTAATGAGGCTTCACTTTCATTTGTTCAGCGACCAAGCCTTTTAAGGTGTTCAAGCTTGCTTTTGCTCGCCCTTCCTCGGCTTGCTCAACATGGTATTCCATTAACTTATAAAAGCCGCGCATGGTCGGATTACGCGTAAGTTGGCGCGTAAGAAAACTCTGTGCCATGGCGATATTCTCGTTGCTGCCAATCACTTCAGAGAGCATTAGCTCGGCGCTGACGCCTGCATTCTTTTCAATACATTCTTTTAAAAAACGCACCAACTGCATCTCTCGTCCCAAAGCGCGATAGCTTTCTGCAAGCAAAGGTAGCGCTTCACTGACAAAATCAGCATCCTGCTCTAAGATGTTCTCGAGCTGTTTGAGCGCCCCTTTGTAATCTTCATGCTGGATGTCGAGCCTTGCCAATTTTAAGCTCGCTCGGACACAGCTTTTATCGTAAGACAAAGCACGACGTAACAATTGCCGTGCTTTGTGCTCATCACCCTCAGCGAGTTGCTGCATCGCAAGCTCACAGTGGAAATGTGCGATATCTTTACGCAGCTTATGTTTGCCCATTTTGACCAGCTTCGCTGCGGTATCGATTGCTTGCTCCCATTCTCGCGTTTGTTGCGAAATGGCAAGTAATTGCTGCAGGGCAAATTCGCGATAATCTGGCTCATCAACCAGCTCTGCAAAGATTTTCTCGGCGCGATCAAAAAAGCCGGCAACCATATAATCTTTAGCCAGCTGCTGCATCGCGAGGTTGCGCTGATCTAAGGTGAGATTGGGCCGGGCGATTAGGTTTTGATGAATTCGGATTGCCCGGTCGACTTCACCCCGAGAGCGGAAAAGGTTGCCCAACGCCAGGTGAGTATCAATGGTTTCGTTATCGACCTGCAAAAGCTCGATAAATAAGTCGACCGCTTTATCTGATTGCTCAGACAGCAGCAAATTGAGCCCCGCCACATATTGGCGAGACAAATGATGGGACTGTTCTTGCCGTCGATGACGAGCATTCCTGTTACCCATGTACCAGCCGTAACCGGCGGCAATCGGGAGTAACAGAAACAACAGCTCTAGCATGAATTATTGTTCCTTAAGCGGGTCCGTACGCAACTTATCAAGTTCTTTGCGTTGCTTTTCCACCTGTTTACGTAGTCTTCGAGCCGTCATTCGGGCTTTGAGATATAGTGCGCCGCAAACGAGCCAGCCAATGCCAAACCCGATGACAAAGACAATACCCAAGATGACGGATAAACGAAACTCACCCTGAGCGATTAAATAGTTAAAATTGACCACAGCTTGGTTTTGCGCTCCTAGCGCCAAGGCGATCAAAAAGCATAATACCAGAAACAGAATGCCGAGTATTTTCACAAGTATTCCCTCATTGCGAAAGGCCGAATGCCCGATCAGTTATGGTAGATAGACAAAGTGCGAGGCACCTGCCATTGTGAACATTGACGCTTGATTTCAATACTAAACGTCGTCGTTACCCTTCCCCTAGCTTACGCTTTATTCAGGCTAAGGTTAATCCGAATAACAACGTGTCGTCGTAGGTATAAGATCTTACACAGGAGGTATGATTATGCAGGAAATTCGTCACGCAAGCTATGATCAGCGGACATAAAAAAACGGCATACTTGCAGCATGCCGTTTTTTTCAGCGTCTATCGATTAACCATAAATGTTAACGCGATCACGAAGTTCCTTACCAGGTTTAAAGTGAGGGACGTACTTGCCGTCTAACTCGACCTTTTCGCCTGTTTTAGGATTACGCCCCACACGAGGCGCGCGATAATGTAGTGAGAAACTACCAAAACCACGGATTTCGATACGATCACCGCTTTCTAGTGTGCTTGCCATATGCTCAAGGATTTCCTTGATGGCATCCTCTACCTGCTTCGCAGATAGATGGGTTTGTTGACTACAGAGTCTTTCAATCAACTCAGATTTGGTCATAAACACCCCGCTTTAGTATGTTTCTCAACAGTATAAGTGCAGAGGGGGAAAATTTCCCCCTCAACGTATACATTATTCGCTTTTCGCTGCTTTAAACGCGTCAGCCATAGCGTTGCCGATAGAACCTTCTTCGGTTTTGTTCAGGCTCGCTACTGCTTCTTGCTCGTCAGCTTCGTCTTTCAGACGGACAGACAGGTTAAGAACGCGGTTCTTACGGTCAACACCGGTGAACTTCGCTTCAACACTGTCGCCAACTGAAAGCACTTGCGTCGCGTCTTCAACACGGTCACGCGATGCTTCAGAAGCACGCAGATAACCTTCAACACCTTCTGCTAGCTCAACCGTTGCGCCTTTCGCGTCAACAGCAGTTACCGTACCATTAACGATAGCACCTTTTTTGTTGGCTGCCAGGTAGTTGTTGAATGGGTCTTCTTCCATCTGCTTGATGCCGAGTGAGATGCGCTCACGCTCTGCGTCAACCTGAAGAACCACTGCTGAGATCTCGTCGCCTTTCTTGTATTCGCGAACGGCTTCTTCGCCTGTTGCGTTCCAAGAAATGTCAGACAAGTGAACCAGACCGTCGATGCCGCCGTCTAGACCGATGAAGATACCGAAGTCAGTGATTGACTTGATCTTACCAGTAACGCGGTCGCCTTTGTTCTGAGTTTCAGCGAATTGCTGCCATGGGTTGGCTTTACACTGTTTCAGACCTAGGCTGATACGACGACGCTCTTCGTCGATGTCCAGAACCATAACTTCAACTTCGTCACCCACGTTAACCACTTTAGATGGGTGGATGTTTTTGTTGGTCCAGTCCATTTCAGACACGTGTACCAGACCTTCAACGCCTTCTTCGATTTCAACGAAGCAGCCGTAGTCAGTTAGGTTAGTTACACGACCAGTCAGCTTGTGACCTTCTGGGTAACGGTTAGCAATGGCTACCCATGGATCTTCACCCAGTTGTTTCAGACCAAGTGATACACGAGTACGCTCACGATCAAACTTCAGAACTTTAACGTTGATTTCGTCACCAACATTAACGATTTCTGATGGGTGCTTAACGCGCTTCCACGCCATATCAGTGATGTGAAGCAGGCCATCAACGCCGCCCAGATCAACGAACGCACCGTAGTCAGTCAGGTTCTTAACGATACCTTTAACTTCCATGCCTTCTTGCAGAGAAGCTAGCAGCTCGTCACGCTCAACGCTGTTTTCTGACTCGATAACCGCACGACGAGAAACAACAACGTTGTTGCGCTTCTGGTCAAGCTTGATTACTTTGAACTCGAGCTCTTTGCCTTCCAGGTGAGAAGTGTCACGTACTGGACGAACGTCAACCAGTGAACCCGGTAGGAACGCACGGATGCCGTTCAGTTCTACGGTGAAACCACCTTTCACTTTACCGTTAATAACACCGTTAACGGTTTCAGCTTCTTCGTACGCTTTTTCTAGCTGGATCCAAGCTTCGTGACGCTTAGCTTTCTCACGAGAAAGCTGAGTTTCACCGAAACCATCTTCCACTGCGTCCAGGGCTACATCGACTTCACCGCCTACTTCAATTTCAAGTTCGCCAGCAGCGTTCTTGAATTGGTCAGCCGGAATGGACGATTCAGATTTCAGGCCTGCGTCAACCAGAACGAAACCGTTCTCGATAGCAACAACAGTACCCTTAACAATAGAACCTGGGCGAGTTTCGATTTCTTTTAGAGACTCTTCAAAGAGTTGAGCAAAAGATTCAGTCATTATATTTAAAATCTTCAATTTGATAAACGTCCACGGGTATCCTACCGCATGGGGTTGTAAAATATGTCAGCTATCATCCTTGCAGCTAACGGTTATAGACTGCTTATGCAGCCGATAATTTGCTTTCAATAAACGCTAACGCCTGCTCGATCACCTCGTCAATCGATAACGAGGTCGAATCTAGCTCTAAGGCGTCAGACGCAGGGCGCAATGGTGCCACCGCACGGTTGCGATCGCGATCATCACGCTCTTGAATTTCACTTAAAAGTTGCTCAAAGGTAACATTAACCCCTTTACCTTGCAACTGGTGCTGACGGCGACGCGCGCGTTCTTCTGCACTGGCATCCAAAAAGATTTTAGCCGCCGCCTTCGGGAACACGACCGTTCCCATATCACGTCCGTCAGCAATCAACCCCGGCTCACCAACAAAGGCGCGCTGGCGGCGTAATAATGCTTCACGAACCCGGGGTAACGCAGCCACTTTTGAGGCTTGGTTGCCTACCTGCTCGGTCCGCAAGGTCCCGGACACATCTTCGCCTTCTAGGATCACTTTCACCAAGTCTCCTTCGGCCAAAAACTGCACGTCTAAGTTGGCGGCCAGTGGCACCAGTGCTTCTTCCGATTCGGTATCAACGTCATGATGAATCGCTGCGAGAGCCAGTACCCGATAGATAGCTCCTGAGTCGAGCAGGTGCCAACCGAGCTTTTCAGCCAGTCGCATACATAGGGTTCCTTTTCCTGCACCGCTTGGTCCATCTACTGTAATGACAGGCGCCTGTATCGGCATAAATCTCTCCACGTTGGTCTCGATCGCTCAACGCGCCCGTTTTGTCGCATCAGGCTTTTGCTTGCATCACGCTTTAACGAAAACGGGCGGTTGTATAATTCGGTGCACATTATAGAAGAAATGGACAAGGAAATCATTGCTGCTGACTCAATATCAGCAGCAATAAAAAACCCTCACGCTTTATCATCAGTCAGCGCTGATCGCCGCTAGCTTGTCGAAGTAATCAGGAAAGGTTTTTGAGGTGCAACCCGGGTCATTGATGGTAACGGGCGTATCACTGAGTGCCACCAGCGAAAAACACATCGCCATGCGATGATCGTCATACGTGTCGATTGCCGCATGCTTAAGTTGCTTAGGTGGCTCAACATACAGATAATCGTCACCTTCTTCGACCACGGCGCCGAGTTTTTTCAACTCCGTTGCCATGGCATAAAGTCGATCGGTTTCTTTGACTCGCCAATTATACACGTTACGAATGCGCGTCGGTCCGTTTGCAAATAACGCAGCGACACCAATGGTCATCGCGGCATCGGGAATATGGTTAAAATCCATATCCACGCCTTGTAGCGTATTGCGGCGCGCTAACACGTAATCGTCGCCCCACTCTATGTCCGCGCCCATTGCGGCTAGCGCATCGGCAAACTGGATATCACCTTGTACACTTTTCCGTCCAATGCCTGTGACCTTAACTTCACCGCCTTTGATTGCCGCGGCCGCAAGAAAATAAGAGGCAGACGATGCATCGCCTTCAACCATAAAATGTCCAGGCGAGCGATAGTGCTGACCAGCCGGCACGACAAAGCGCTGATAGTTGTCGTTTTGCACCTCGACGCCAAATTGCGCCATGATAGCAAGGGTAATATCAATGTAAGGCTTAGAGACCAAATCGCCTTTGATCGTAATACGCGTTTCTTGGCGCGCAAACGGAGCAGCCATCAGCAGCGCGGTCAGAAATTGGCTGGAGATACTGCCATCGATGTTGACATCACCGCCAGCTAACCCTGTGCCTTTGATGCGCAATGGCGGGTAACCTTCGGCCTCGAGATAACGGACATCAGCGCCGATCGCATTGAGCGCGTCGACCAAGTGACCAATCGGGCGTTCTTTCATTCTTGGTTCGCCAGTCAAGGTCACCTCGCCTTTACCCAGGCACAGTGCCGCAGTTAAAGGCCGCATCGCTGTGCCGGCATTGCCCAAAAATAGCTCAAGCGGGGTGTCGACCTGAAAAGCTTGTCCCAGCCCCTCTACCATACATTCGGTGCGATCCGAAGACAGTTGATACGACACACCTAACGCGGTAAATGCATTAAGCATATGCCGAATGTCATCACTATCGAGTAGGTTGGTCAATCGTGTGGTGCCTGACGCTAACGCGGCAAGCAGCAAGGCGCGATTAGACACGCTTTTCGAGCCAGGTAGGTTAATTTGACCATTAACATGAGAGATGGGGGAAAGTGTCAGTTGCTCCATTCTGGTTTATATCCGTGATGCTTAGTGTCCCCAGAGTAACCAAAATACAAGCTGTCTCACAATTATTATTTTTATCAAAGTGTCGAGAAGGGAAATAAAAAGACCGCTTTCACGACAAAAGCGGTCTTTTTCGATAAATCTTACCTGGACACGGTGAATCAGCCGTGCGTTTTCTCAAACTCATGCATAAAGTCCACGAGGGCTTGCACCCCTTCTAGTGGCATCGCGTTATAAATAGACGCTCGCATCCCACCCACGTCACGGTGGCCTTTGAGTGCATGTAGGCCTTGCGCTGTCGCTTCCGCGAGGAAGGTGTCATCCAGCTCACTATTGGCCAGTTGAAACGGCACATTCATCAATGATCGGTTGTCAGGATGAATCTGGTTCCGGTACAAGCTTGACTGGTCTATGGCATCGTATAGCAACGCCGCTTTTTGTTGGTTACGCGCGTACACCGCTTCAATACCACCTTGTTGTTTTAACCACTTAAACACTTCAGCCGCAAGATACCAGCCAAAGGTCGGTGGTGTGTTAAACATGGAGTCTTTATCGGCCAATACTTTGTAATTGAGCACACTTGGCAATACATCTTTTGCCAAGCCCAGTAAGTCATCACGCACGATAACCAGTGTGAGTCCAGCAGGGCCAATATTCTTCTGTGCACCCGCATAAATAACACCATATTGAGACACGTCGATCGGACGTGACAAAATGGTCGATGACATGTCGGCGACAATCGGCTTATGGGTGTCGGGCAGATCGTTAATTTCAATGCCATCAATGGTTTCATTCGGGCAAAAATGCACATACGCAGCGTCACTACTGAGCAACCAATCTTTGGCGGGCGAGATAGCTCGCTTACCGTCACGCTCGCGTCGAACGTTAATCACATTCGGTGTGCAATAGCGCTTTGCTTCTTTGACGGCACTCTCGGCCCAATAACCACCATCAACGTAATCAGCAATGGTATGGTTGCCCATGAGGTTCATGGGTACTGCGGCAAATTGCGCACGTGCGCCACCTTGGCAAAATAGAATGTGATAATTCTCTGGAATAWCCAGCAGTTCTCGCAGATCCTGCTCAGACTGGCGAGCTAAAGATAAAAATGCCTCACTGCGATGCGAAACTTCCATTACTGACGTGCCAAGGCCTTGCCAGTTCATGAATTCTTTTTGGGCTTTAAGCATGACCTCACGCGGCAGCATCGCCGGGCCAGCTGAAAAGTTATAGACGTTATCCATGTTGGGGAGGGGCTCCTGCTTTTTGTCATCTCCCGCGTCCGTTGGACGGCAAGACTACTCGTTGTTTTAAAAAGACGTTTTAAGCCGTTCGTTTTAAAAGGCGTGTGATTGATTTAACACGTTTCACGCACATTTTGAAAGCACCAAGGCACATTCCACCCTGATTTCTTGGCACGCCTGGATATTTTTAGCGCTACCCAATCAATAGGCAATAAAAAAGGGCGCAGTTCACTGCRCCCTTTTTAATCTTACACCGAGTCACGATTAGGTGTTTGAATCCTCATCCGACGCTGGCGCGTCGTCTTGATCATCATTCACCGTAGGTGAAACATCCTCGTCCGACGTGTCGACACCCTCTGATTTATGGGTCGCAGCAGCTTCATTCGCCAGCGCTTCCATTTCTTCTTCATCAGGCTCTTCAATGCGCTGTAGGCCAACTACTTTCTCGTCATCGCTGACGCGGATCAGACGAACACCTTGGGTATTTCGACCCACTTGGCTCACTTCTTCGGCGCGAGTACGTACTAGTGTGCCCGCATTGGTGATCATCATCAGCTCGTCGCCTTCACACACCTGAATGGCACTCACGACATCACCGTTACGCTCGGAGACTTTGATCGATACCACCCCTTTGGTTGCACGACTCTTGGTCGGATATTCATCCAAAGCGGTACGTTTACCAAAGCCATTTTCGGTGACGGTTAGGATCTCAGCGCCGGCTTGCGGGATAATCAGCGAGACAACTTGGTCATTCTCGGCCAATCGAATACCTCGCACCCCTGCAGCGGTACGACCCATTGCACGCACGGTGTCATTTGAGGCGACAAACCGCACGACTTTACCGAATTGCGAGAACAACATGACTTCGCTGCTATCGTCGGTGAGCTGCGCGCCAATCAGGCTATCGTTGTCACGTAAGTTCACCGCAATAATACCGGCGCTACGTGGACGACTAAAGTCAGTCAACGGCGTTTTCTTCACCGTGCCGTGTGCGGTTGCCATAAAGACATATTTGTCTTCCTCGTACTCACGCACCGGTAGAATAGCGGTAATTCGCTCACCGTCTTCAAGCGGGAGTAAGTTAACAATCGGCTTACCACGGGCATTACGTGACGCATGCGGCAATTGATAAACTTTCAGCCAGTACATGCGGCCACGGGTGGAGAAGCATAAGATGGTGTCGTGGGTGTTTGCCACCAATAGACGCTCGATGAAGTCTTCATCTTTCATGCGCGTCGCCGATTTGCCTTTACCACCACGACGTTGCGCGTCATAGTCACTCAACGCTTGGTACTTGACGTACCCGTCGTGTGACCACGTCACTACCACATCTTCTTGGTTGATCAGATCTTCGATATCAATGTCGGCACTTGCCGCAGTGATCTCAGTTAGACGTTTATCACCATAGCTATCACGCACCGCTTCCAGCTCTTCACGGATGACCTCCATCAAGCGCTCAGTGCTCGCTAAGATGTGTAATAGCTCCGCGATTTGCTCTAGAAGCCCTTTGTACTCGTCTAGGATCTTTTCGTGCTCAAGCCCAGTAAGCTTGTGCAAACGCAGATCCAAGATCGCTTGCGCTTGTTGCTCAGTGAGATAATAAGACCCATCGTCGCGGGCACCAAATTCTGCCGCAAGCCACTCTGGACGGGCATTTTCGCCCCCAACCGCTTCAAGCATTGCCGATACGCCACCGAGTTTCCAACCTTGGTCTTGTAACTCTTGCTTGGCAACAGCAGGTGTTGGTGCTTGACGAATCAGTTCAATCACTTCATCGATGTTAGCAAGCGCGACCGCGAGCCCTTCCAGGATATGGGCACGATCGCGTGCTTTACGTAATTCGTAAACCGTTCGACGTGTAACCACTTCGCGGCGGTGATTGACAAAGCATTTCAACATTTCTTTCAAATTGAAAAGCTTCGGCTGGTTGTTGTCCAGCGCCACCATGTTGATACCGAACGATGTCTGCAATTGCGTTTGCGCGTAAAGGTTGTTTAGAACCACTTCCGCAACCGCATCGCGGCGACATTCGATGACAATCCGCATGCCGTCTTTATCCGACTCATCACGCAGTGCAGAAATACCATCGATTTTTTTGTCTTTTACCAACTCGGCGATTTTTTCAATCAAACGCGCTTTGTTGACTTGGTAAGGGATCTCGTTAACAACGATGGTCTCTTTACCATTTTTTTCTGTTTCGATATCCGCTTTGGCACGTAAGTAAACTTTACCACGGCCCGTTTTGTAAGCGTCTTCAATCCCTTTACGGCCATTGATCATTGCCGCGGTTGGAAAGTCAGGGCCTGGGATGTAGTCCATCAACTCGTCGATGGTAATATCTTCGTTATCGATGTAAGCCAGACAACCATTAACCACTTCGGTTAAGTTGTGAGGTGGGATGTTGGTTGCCATCCCGACCGCAATGCCTGACCCACCGTTGACGAGCAGGTTAGGTACGCGTGTTGGCAACACATCCGGGATTTGTTCGGTGCCATCGTAGTTTGGCACATAATCCACGGTTTCTTTATCAAGATCGGCGAGCAGTTCATGGGCAATTTTTGCCATGCGCACTTCGGTGTAACGCATCGCCGCCGCAGAATCGCCGTCAATAGAACCGAAGTTACCTTGACCATCTACCAACCTGTAGCGTAGCGAGAATGACTGCGCCATTCGCACAATGGTGTCGTAAACCGCACTATCACCGTGTGGGTGATACTTACCGATCACATCACCGACCACACGGGCCGATTTCTTATATGGCTTGTTCCAGTCGTTGCCTAGTACGTTCATCGCGAATAATACGCGGCGGTGTACTGGCTTTAGGCCATCACGCACGTCAGGAAGAGCTCGGCCAACAATGACGGACATTGCATAGTCGAGGTATGAGCTTTTCAGCTCCTCTTCGATATTGACTGGCGTGATCTCTTTAGCAAGATCGCTCATGGAGCCAACATCCCTCAAAATAATGTTTGCGTATTCAAATACGTGACCACGGAGAATAACACAAAGCCTTCTACGAGACACGTGAATATGGCCAAGATGTATCACGGATCTCGTTAGTAGACGCTCTGAATGCGTCTATACGGATAAAAACCCACCACTTCCGTATCTGGCTATGCATTTTTAAGAATATAAGCCCACAAGGTGTCTGAGCGCGCTGGCCTGATGTATCACGTCGCGCTGATAGATAGGCTTCTTTTTATCGTGTTGGATTTCGCTATAATGCAGCAAAACCGATAAGGAAGCTGTAGTTATGACTCAGGTATCAAATGTCGATCCGGCAGAAATTCAAAAGTTTGAAGACATGGCATCACGTTGGTGGGATTTAGAGGGTGAGTTTAAGCCTCTACACCAAATCAATCCTCTGCGTCTTGACTATGTGATGGCCAAAGCCGGTGGACTATTTGGTAAGAAGGTGCTCGATGTCGGCTGCGGTGGCGGGATCCTTGCAGAAAGCATGGCGCAAGAAGGCGCCGACGTCACCGGCTTAGATATGGGTAAAGAGCCACTCACCGTTGCCCGACTCCACGCGCTTGAAGCGGGCGTCGATGTTCAATACATCCAATCAACAGCCGAAGAACACGCCAGTAGCTTTGTCCAGCAATACGATGTAGTGACATGTATGGAGATGCTAGAGCATGTCCCTGAGCCCGCCTCTGTCATTCACGCCTGTGCCCAAATGGTTAAACCGGGTGGCCATGTCTTTTTCTCAACCTTAAATCGCAATACAAAATCCTGGCTATTTGCGATTGTCGGTGCCGAGCACATTCTGAAGTTAGTCCCGCAAGGCACCCACGAGCATCATAAATTTATTCGGCCCTCAGAGCTGATGACAATGATTGATAACACCTCGCTTAATGCCCAAGATATGACTGGGTTGCACTATAATCCGTTTTTCGACACCTATAAGCTGTCGAATACCAATGTCGATGTGAATTATCTCGTTCATACTCAGGCCCCCTAACCGACTGAAAAGGAAGCAAGCTGGCATGACTCCGTCGACCATCCTCTTTGATCTTGATGGCACCCTGCTCGATACTGCGCCCGATATGGGTGAAGCTGCGAATCGTGTTTTAGCCGAATTTGACCTGCCGCCTTTGACCGCGGAGCAAATATACACCCACACCAGTTTTGGGGCGCGAGGGCTGCTCACGGCCGGATTTGGCGAGCAAGCAAAACATCAAGATCCTATCGCCTTACGTGCGCGCTTTCTTTATCATTATGGCCAAGCGATTTGCCAAGGGACGCAGGTGTATCCAGGTATTGATGCACTGCTGGATAAGTTGGCGCATTTAGCGATGCGTTGGGGCATTGTGACCAATAAGCCTGAAGGGCTCACTCATCAGTTACTCGACCACTTTCCGCGTCTGCAAGCGGCACAAGTGATTGTGGGTGCCGATACTTATGCGCACGCTAAGCCGCATCCATTACCTCTTTTAGAAGCGGCCAAAACGCTTGATTGTGCGCCAGAGTGCTGCTTCTACGTCGGAGATATCGAAAATGATACTCGGGCGGCTCATGCAGCGAATATGAAGTCGATTGTTGCTGGCTGGGGATATGTGGGTGATCCGGCGCTAATTAGCAATTGGGAAGCAGATCATATTTTTACCACACCAACACAGCTTAGCGCCTTTCTTGGATCCTAGTCACACCCCACATTTTGTGGGGTTTGCTGGCTTTTCAATCAGTTAAAACCGATCACTGATCATGACTAAGATCAACCAAAATAAATTTTTTTTATTGCTAATTTTTGCCTTTCAGTGATTGAAATTTTCATTAATCTTGGCGGCCTTGAGCCAGTAGGTTGGTAGTTACTAACTTTAAGGATAACATCCCCAAGATATCCACACCCTAAGGCCGTCAGATTGGCTTGCAAAAGTGCGCCTATATCACTATCTTGTAACCGACTTACACGCCGACCCCTATATATAGTGTATGAACGACGCAACGTCCGCATAGAGGCCGACCAAAAAATCATCAGCATTTTATAAGAACTTGCAAAAAGAGCAGTTTGGCAAGGAAATATTGGGAAAGCATACAAATGAACCAAGAAATTACCGTATTAAAGCGTGATGGACGCAAAGAAAACTTAAACCTCGACAAAATCCATCGCGTTGTGACTTGGGCTGCCGAAGGCCTCTCAAACGTTTCCGTTTCTCTGGTTGAGATGCGCTCTCACATCCAGTTTTACGATGGCATGCGCACTGAAGATATCCACGAGACAATCATCAAAGCCGCTGCCGACCTTATCTCTGAAGAAAGCCCGGATTATCAATATCTCGCGGCGCGTTTGGCTGTCTTCCATTTACGTAAAAAAGCCTATGGCCAATTCGAGCCACCTAAGCTGGTTGATCATGTAAAAGGCATGGTTGAGAAAGGCAAATACGATAAACACATTTTGGAAGACTATAGCCTCGAAGAGCTCGAGGCCCTGGATGGCTATCTCGATCACTGGCGTGACATGAACTTCTCGTATGCGGCCGTCAAACAGCTGGAAGGTAAATACCTGGTACAAAACCGTGTCACCGGTGAGATTTACGAGAGCGCGCAGTTCTTGTACATGATGGTCGCTGCCTGTTTGTTTGCCTCTTATCCCAAAGAAACGCGTCTTGACTATATTCGCCGCTTCTACAATGCCGCGTCGCAGTTTAAAATTTCGCTGCCAACGCCGATTATGTCAGGCGTACGGACACCAACACGCCAGTTTAGCTCTTGCGTGCTGATTGAGTGTGACGACAGCTTGGATTCAATCAATGCGACGTCCAGTGCCATTGTTCGCTACGTGTCACAGCGCGCAGGGATTGGCATTAACGCAGGCCGCATTCGTGCACTGGGTAGCCCTATTCGTGGCGGTGAAGCTTTCCACACCGGCTGTATCCCTTTTTATAAGTATTTCCAAACCGCGGTGAAATGTTGCTCACAAGGTGGCGTACGTGGTGGTGCAGCGACTTTGTTCTACCCGATGTGGCACCGTGAAGTTGAATCGCTACTGGTATTGAAAAATAACCGAGGCGTCGAAGAGAACCGTGTCCGCCATATGGACTACGGGGTACAAATTAACAAGCTGATGTACACCCGTTTGCTTAAAGGTGGCAACATTTCGTTGTTCTCACCATCAGATGTGCCAGGGCTCTATGACGCATTCTTTGAAAACCAAGAAGAATTTGAGCGTCTGTATACCCAGTACGAAGCAGATGAATCAATCCAGCGTGAAACCGTTAAAGCCGTGGATTTGTTCTCACTGATGATGCAAGAGCGTGCGTCAACAGGCCGTATTTACATTCAAAATGTGGACCATTGCAATACGCATAGCCCGTTTGACCCATCTGTTGCGCCGATTCGTCAGTCGAACCTGTGTCTGGAGATTGCCCTCCCCACTAAGCCACTGAATAATGTTGAAGACGAGAACGGTGAAATTGCACTGTGTACCCTCTCGGCCTTTAACCTGGGTGCGCTTGAATCACTCGATGAGTTGGGTGAGCTAGCTGAATTGACCATTCGTGCACTGGATGCGTTGTTGGATTACCAAGACTATCCATTGCCCGCCGCACGTAAAGCGACCATGAACCGTCGTACGCTCGGTGTGGGTGTCATTAACTTCGCATACCACCTGGCTAAGCATGGCGTGCGTTATTCGGATGGCAGTGCGAATGGCCTCACGCATCGTACCTTTGAAGCCATCCAATACCACTTATTGCGTGCATCGGTAGAACTGGCGAAAGAGAAAGGCGCGTGTCCAGCCTTTAATGAAACCACCTATGCACAGGGCATTCTCCCTATTGATACGTATAAAAAAGATTTAGACGCGATTTGCGACGAACCGCTTCATCTGGATTGGGAAACCCTACGTAAGGATATTCAAACCCATGGTTTGCGTAACTCGACCCTGACAGCGCTGATGCCGTCTGAGACGTCTTCGCAAATCTCAAATGCCACCAATGGCATTGAGCCACCGCGTGGTTTTGTCTCGGTCAAAGCATCAAAAGATGGCATCTTGAAGCAGGTGGTACCGGAGTATGATAAATATAAAAATAACTACGAACTGCTCTGGAACATTGGTAGCAATGAGGGTTACTTACAGTTAGTGGGTATCATGCAAAAATTCGTTGACCAAGCGATTTCTGCCAACACCAATTATGATCCGAGCCGACATGCAAGCGGTAAAGTTCCTATGAACCAACTGCTTAAAGATCTGCTCACAGCTTATAAATTAGGGGTAAAAACCCTGTATTATCACAACACCCGTGATGGCGCGACGGACGGTCAATCCGACTCAAGCGCGGCACAAGCTGCCGATGATGATTGTGCCGGCGGCGCATGTAAGATCTAACACAATATGCGAAGGGCCCCACCCGGGCCCTTTTCTAGAGGTTAATAAGATTCATGGCTTACAGTACGTTTTCTAAAATTAACAACGATCCGCTTAAAGAACCGATGTTCTTGGGGCAATCGGTCAACGTTGCCCGTTATGACCAGCAAAAATATGAGATTTTTGAAAAGCTGATCGAAAAGCAGCTGTCTTTCTTTTGGCGCCCAGAAGAAGTCGATGTATCAAGCGACCGTATTGACTACAACAAGCTACCTGAACATGAAAAACATATTTTCATCAGTAACTTGAAGTATCAAACATTATTGGATTCTATCCAAGGTCGTAGCCCAAATGTGGCACTGCTTCCATTAGTGTCCATTCCGGAGCTAGAGACCTGGATTGAAACGTGGAGTTTCTCAGAAACCATTCATTCGCGCTCTTACACACATATCATTCGTAATATTGTCGCTGATCCAGCGGTTGTCTTTGACGACATTGTGATGAATGAACACATTCAAAAGCGCGCCGAAGATATTGCGCAGTATTACGACGATCTTATTCAACTAAGCAACTACTATCATCAGCTTGGTGAAGGCACACACACCATTAACGGTCATACCGTCACCGTGAGCTTGCGTGCCCTAAAACGTCAGTTGTATTTGTGTTTAATGTCAGTGAATGCACTTGAAGCGATTCGTTTCTACGTCAGCTTTGCCTGTTCGTTTGCGTTTGCCGAGCGCGAATTAATGGAAGGTAACGCCAAGATCATTAAATTTATCGCGCGTGACGAAGCGCTGCACCTGACCGGCACACAACATATGCTCAATATTCTGCGGAGCGGTCAGGACGATCCTGAAATGGCTGAGATCGCAAAAGAATGCGAGCAAGAATGCTTTGATCTGTTTAAAAAAGCCGCCGAGCAAGAGAAGGATTGGGCCGAGTATCTATTCCGTGATGGCTCCATGATTGGGTTGAACAAAGACATCTTGTGTCAATACGTGGAATACATTACCAACCTGCGTATGTCCGCTGTTGGCCTCGCCCCCGCGTACGACGATGCAACCCAAAACCCCATTCCTTGGATTAATGCGTGGTTGTCATCGGATAACGTGCAAGTTGCCCCACAAGAAGCGGAGATTAGCTCCTACTTGGTTGGACAGATCGACAATGAAGTCAGCGTTGAAGACTTCGGTGATTTTGAACTATGACCCGTATCACTATCGATGTGAATGGCGTGGAGGTGGGTGGCAACACCCACCAAAACTTGCTTGAACAACTCGAAAATGCTGGCATTCAGCCTGAATATCAGTGCCGAAGTGGTCTGTGTGGTGCGTGTCGCTGTAAACTTAATCAAGGTTCGGTCACCCAACACGATGCCATGGCTTTCGTGATGCCCGGGGAAATCCTTGCCTGCCAAAGTGCTCCACAAACTAACGTCTCAATTGTCTTTGACTACCAACCGGCATGCATTAAAAAACAAGTGAACGAGGCGTGACCGACAGTCACCGCCTCGTGGCGTGTTCTTCTTTTCTGTAACCTTCTCTACGCCAGCGTCTGTGCATCGATAAAAATGTCGTCGTGGCGAGTTAAGGATGCATAATCCGCAATAACGGCTTCACCACTAAGATAACGCCGTAGCATGTCTAATAAGACCGTCGCCATATAACAACGTGCATCGTCATTTGAAAGGTGTCGCTTAAAACTAAGCCGCTGCCCCCATTCACCTTCTGGGGTAGAAATCGCCACACATATCTGGCCGTGAAGCTCAGGCCCGCAGGCAAGTCCGATTTGACGCTGTCCTGGCGACGTCGTCGCACTTGCCATCGCTAATGACGCGGCTAAGGGATTAGCGACCGCTTGCTCTGGCACATGCGCATTCGACATTACCCAACCCTGCTCAACCAGATGTGCCGCCTGACCGTTTAAAGTGCTCGCCAGCCAACCACCAGTGAATTGTTCCGCAACTTTTAACACCACACCGTGATGATTGATATCCGCAGCTAATGCCGCCGTCATCGGCTCAGAAAAGGACACGACATAGTCCGCAAGACGATGCCGTAACGCGTCCAGAACCGCATCTTTTTCAACATGATCCGCTTCGATGAACAACTTAACTTCAATAAACGGCAAGCTGGAGCGATACCCGAGTGTTGCACTATTGGGAAGCACTAACGATGCCATCACATCGCTGATCCCCGACTCTGACAGTCCAAATGTAAATAAACGGTAACACGATCGCGCTTTAGCTGGGTAACTATGTAACAATTCAGGAAGAATTTGCTGTTCAACCATTGAGAAAAACTCAGAAGGCACTCCGGGCGTAAAGTAAAAGTGACATCCGTTGAGCTCACAGTGAAAGCCACAAGCAGTGCCTTTGGGGTTATCAATTAACCATGCGCCTTCTGGCAGCATCGCCTGCTTGAGGTTACTTTGGGCCATCGGCCGGCCTCGACGCTCAAACCGCTGTTTTAACTCGTCTAACCACGCTTCATTGAGGGTTAACTCTACCCCCATCGCAGCAGCCATGGCCGCCGTGGTTAAATCATCCGTGGTCGGTCCTAATCCGCCATTGACGATCACGACCTCTTCCGTTTGTGACAGGCGTACAAGCTCAATCGCCATATCATCAAGTTCATCGCCGATAGTCACACGACGAGACATCGCCAGCCCGTTTTCAAATAATACTCTTGAAAGCCAAGCGGCGTTGGTATCGGTAATATCACCCAGCAATACCTCTTCACCTGTCGAGAGCATTGCGATCCGTGGCAATGGGGTTTCATGTTGTTGTTTGTCCACCTTGCCGCTCCTTGTTGTCGCGATCATCCGACCTTGATTATGACATTAGACGGCACAATGCACTACCCCACCCTTGTCGTACACTTTATTTTACAACACCGTACCTGTAACATTACACAAAGCCGTTTTTTTATCTGTCTAGACGATGCACAATACGAATAAATTCAGGTTATCTTTTGTGCGAACACAACAATTAACTATTTATTAACATTGGTTAAACATAATATGAATAAAGTACTCGGAAGTTCGCTCATTATTGCGGGCACAACCATTGGCGCCGGTATGCTGGCGTTGCCTCTTGCCTCTGCCGGCATCGGGTTTGGCGCATCGATGGCACTCATGGGTGCGATGTGGGCCTTAATGACCTACACCGCCTTACTGATGTTAGAAGTGCATCAGTTCGCAGAGGCCGACGCGACATTGCACAGTTTAGCGAAACAGTTTTTGGGGGATAAAGGAAAATGGCTGGCGTCGTTTGCGATGCTCTTTTTATTCTACTCACTTTGTGCCGCATATATTGCAGGTGGGGGCAGCCAATTAAATGAAAAGCTGGCGCAATGGTCGGCCATTGAGCTACCACCTGCGGCAGGCGCCGTTTTATTTACGCTGGTTTTCGGTCTTGTGGTGACATTGGGCACCAGTAAAGTGGATTTAATTAACCGCGGGTTATTCACCATTAAGTTATTATTCTTAATCTTGGCCCTAACCCTACTGACGCCTCATGTCTCTAGCATCAACTTAGTCGAAATGCCCGTTGAACGAGGTTTGCTGGTTGCCGCGTTACCGGTCATTTTCACGTCTTTTGGCTTCCACGGCAGTATTCCTTCTATTGTGCGATACGTCGGGATCGACTTACCTTCGCTAAGAAAGGTCATGATTGTTGGCTCAACCCTTCCGTTGGCCTTGTATATCTTTTGGCAAGTAGCCAGCCTCGGGACGGTGGCACAGTCTACCTTGGTACAAAACGGTGAACTGTCCCAGTTTGTGGCAATTATCCAATCAGTGGTTCAACAAGACTATATCGCTTCAAGCATCTCACTGTTCGCCGATTTAGCACTAGCTACGTCTTTTCTCGGCGTCAGTTTAGGCTTGTTTGACTTTATCTCCGACAGCTTTAACCGCCAAGATAGCGTGCGTGGGCGCGTACAAACAGCGGCTATTACCTACCTCCCACCGTTGGTCTTTGCGCTATATTATCCGCAGGGTTTTATCACAGCGTTAGGATACGCCGCGATCGCACTCGTCATTCTTGCCGTGGTACTCCCGGTTTTGATGGTGCGTAAGGCACGCCAGACGGTCTCAACTGACGAGCACTATCAAGTCATTGGCGGTAATCTTGGATTGAGCCTGGCAATGGTCGGCGGTATCACGGTTGTCGCGGCGCAATTTATCGGATAACACACCGAGGGCCGACCTTGATTCACACCATCGGTCGCACCCCACGCTGATGGGGTGCGACCTTTAAGCACCGATAAGTCCGCGCGCCAATGTACTTATCCCCGCCAATGTACAGAGTATTAGCATCGCTCGGCGAACAAATTGCGGTTTAACACGTGGCGCAATACGGTAAGCCAACCAGGTCGCCAGCAATACGGCAGGAACGGCAAATGCCGCTTGTTTGACATGCCACCAGGTTAGATAATCGGTCGCGCTCAAGGCGATTAAAGACAAAATGCAGCTCACAACAAAGTAGCCTGCCAAACAGGCGCGCATTTTATTCACCTCTGCATGCTGTAACACAAGCGCCATCGGTGGGCCACCGATACTGGTCGTTGTTCCCATGACTCCCGACGTAAACCCAGCGATAAAAAAGTTACGCCGGTTGGGGGCAATATTAAAGCGCATCACACTGGCAAACACAGCGAGCAAGACGGCAGCACCTATAATAATTTCAAGCATTTGTGTCGTGACTACCAACATGATCCCGCCCGCAACCGCGGTGCCTGGAACTCGGCCGAAGTACGCCCAACTCAAATCACGAAAAGACAACTGATGACGATATTGCCAAGCGTTAATACTGGCTAATGTCAGCCCCACCATCGAAATTGTCGTTGGTACCAATTTCGGATCAATCATCAATAAAAGCGGCGCCGCTACGATCGCCATTCCAAAGCCAATCAAACTCTGCACAAAGCACCCTAACCCTAAGATCAGAGCCACCGCAATCGACACACCAATATCTGGCATAATAAAGTTTCTTCACATTAAACTATTTACCGCCAGTCTACCCATTTTCAGTCGCGGCAGCGAGTACCATCCGGCTTTGGCGCGCTAGATATTGTCAACTAGGCGTAACACGTTATGCACGTGCTTAATTGTTATTACGTCGTTTCTTTTTTATGTGAATATGGTCGCCATGAATATGGTCGCCATGAGTACGCTCTGCATGAATAAGGAGGTTTCTTGGCGTGAGTTCGCGTTCACAAAACTGGGTTAGCGTGACACGGTATCCATGTTGTTGAAGATACAAAACACGATCAAGCACTAGCCACAGCTCCATGGCGCGCCGAAATGCACTTTTAATTAGATTGATTTTCTCCAGCACGAAAAACCTTGCTTCGCCTCGAGCCAAGTAGTGAGTCTGATCAAAGTCGCCGGGGAATGTGAGCCCTTTTTGCGCGGCCCCCCAGCGGCAAAAGGCAGCGAATCCTTGGGTAAGCTGTGACTTTTTGAGTGCGGGTAGCGGCAAATAGTGCTCAGATTGTTGATAGTCACGTTGCCATTCATCAAAGCCCAACCGATAAGTGACCTCCTGCTCGCGTTGACGGCGCACCCGCTGCCCGCCAGTGACGGACTCTTGAACCGCGAGCTTTAAATCTGCTTTTGAAAGCGTCAGGGCGGCTTCCTGCGCCTGTGCGGATAAAGGTTGATACCTATCTCCGCGAATTAAATGATAACAACAAGGTGAAACCGTTAGTGCACGCATACCCGTTGCGACCGCCTTTTGAAGAAGCTTTACGTGTAAGTCGCCACACGCGTGCAACGCCAGCCCGTGCTCACAACCGGCAATGACGACTGTTGCCGCCTCACTCATTGCATCTAACGAGTAAAACTGCATCGGGAGCGCCTTTTGATCCGCGAAAGTTTGTCCCTGTTCGCACAGTTCCGATTGCCATTCTACGCTTTCTACTGGTTTACCTGTGATCGCCGCGACACCGCGCCCTAAGTATCCTTTTCCAGCGCACCATTCTAAATAACACGCCGTCTTATCTGTTTGCGGCATCGCGCCTAAATACGCCTGTATTTGCGCCCATTTGCGTCCCGGCACACCAACATTCAAGCGCGAATCAATTTCAATATCAGTATGTTGCGCCATCGGTACTGAGACTAACGCAGGTAACTGGTTTAACGCTGGCCACCAGGTCGCGAGTTTTTTTATCACAGCGTCTGGATCCGCGTTTAACGCCGCGAGTTGCGTATTATCCAACGTGGCGAGCCATTGGCAAAGCGGCCCGCCGTCTTGCCAAGGAAGCTGAGTATGCGCCATCGGCATCGGTCGCCACAGGTTTTGGTGCTGTATCAACAGATTGGTTAACTGATTAAATTGGTCGCTGAACGATAAAGATGACATGATTAGCATGAAGGTATTGATGAGTGCGTGATCAAAAAAGGCTGCCTCAGCAGCCTCGTCGTTTTAAACAGTTTATCGAACCGGAAGCGGAATGTCCTTGAACATAGCATCAATTTCTTCATTGGTACGCAGTGCAACCGCTTGGTCAATCACATTTCGGGTCAAATGCGGCGCAAAACGCTCAATAAAGTCATACATATAACTACGAAGAAAGGTTCCTTTACGGAAGCCTATCTTGGTGGTGCTCGCACCGAAAATATGACTCGCATCGATGGCAACCAAATCTGCATCAGCATGACTATCCATGGCCATGCTCGCGATCACGCCCACACCTAGGCCTAACTTCACATAGGTTTTAATCACATCCGCATCCGTTGCTGTGAATACAATTTTCGGTGTGCGGTTAGCGCGATGGAAGGCTTCATCCAGCTCAGATCGCCCTGTAAACCCAAACACATACGTCACGAGCGGATAGGCCGCAAGATCCTCAATACTGAGAGCCGTTTTTTGTGCTAAAGGATGATCGGGCGTGACAATGATCGAGCGGTTCCAGTGATAACAAGGCAGCATCACCAAATCTTCGTAGAGATGAAATGCTTCGGTTGCAATGGCAAAGTCAGACGTCCCTTTTGCCACTGAACTGGATATTTGCGTCGGTGTCCCCTGGTGCATATGCAAGGAAACTTTCGGGTACCGCTTGGTAAAGGCTTTGATCACGTCGGGTAATGCATAACGCGCTTGCGTATGGGTGGTCGATATATTGAGGTTCCCCATTTCAGGATGAGTATGCTCACTAGCGACCGCTTTGATGCTTTCTACTCGTGATAAAATGCTTTGTGAGATCTCGACAATCGCCTCACCGGCTGGTGTTACTTGCGTTAAATGCTTACCACTTCGTTCGAATATTTGTACGCCTAGCTCATCTTCCAACAGCCTGACTTGTTTGCTAATCCCAGGTTGAGAGGTATACAAACTTTCCGCCGTCGCAGATACGTTAAGGTTGTGGTTAACGACTTCAACGATATATCTAAGCTGTTGTAATTTCATAGTGCAGACGCGTCAGCCTCGTGGGTTAAGTGGCAGCATGGTTTTATATCACTCATTTATATACCCAAATTCGACTATTTAATAGGCTTTGGTTATATAAACGTTAGCGATTGCACATTCACTAAGCAATTTACCCTGTCATTCTAACCGACTCGATCGCAAATAGTATTTTATTGCAACAACTTTATCGCAGATCGCGAGATCATGGGCCACACTCATAAAGGCGCATTCGACGAGGCCGCAACGCTCAGAGTTAGAGGCGGATCACTCATGCAGCTTTCACCTTTCGATTGATGCTATCTCTGTCAGTCGAGATGGTGTATCTTAACCAGTTGAGTTTATTGCAAGGAACATCGACGCTAAATTATGAATATTGCCTTGATAGCTGGCCTTTGTGTCATATTGCTCGGCCTGATTGTCGGCTACAACATATTGGCTCAACAACGAAAGCAAATCGAGTCTCACAAGCGCCAAGAAATGGCGAAGCACATTGCCGTCATCGATGCGACTGAAGAGCTGATTGGCAATGCGCATAACCTACCCTATAGCGGGACGTTACTGGCGTGCTTGAACAAAAAGATCTTGGATTCCTTGAAAGCCATGTACGAGGTCGATCCATCGGATAAGTCAATTAAGCAACGAATTAGTGCGACCCAGGCTCAAATCGATCAGGTCAAACAAAGCTACTCCAACCGGGACTCGACATCGTTTAAAGTGCCTAATAACGACCGAGAGGCAATATCGATGCTCAAACTCGTCAAGCGCTTGCGCTCAGTGGTTAAAGCCGAGCATTCGAAAGGCCGCTTGGCAACGCAAGCTTTTGTGTCGGAAAACGCGCGACTAGAGCAAATGCAGCTCAAGATAAATATTGAGAACGTGATTAAACGTGCCAACGATGCGAAAAATAAAGGTCAAATGGGCACGGCGCAGCAATTACTGAAAAAAGCGATCGATGTCGTCAGTCCAAAGACCGATGAATACTCGTCAGAGATGAAACAGCATCTTGAAAAAATGCACAGCGACATCACTCATACGCTAAACAGTGGTCATGAGAAATTGCAGTCCGAGCAAGAAGAAGAAAAAAGCGAATTGGACGAGCTGTTTGCTCCCAAGAAAAAATGGTAGCGTCTCTCATCACAAATCCCAAAGGCGCTTGATGACAGCGCCTTTTTTCATGCCCAGCGTGTCTTAACTGGCTGTGGTCTTAACTGCTTCTATTGCGCGTTGGTCTTTGCAACAATATGGTCTAGCACACCGTCTGCTGCTTGCTCCAATAAGTCCAGTACGTGCTCAAATCCATCGTCGCCGCCGTAATAAGGATCAGGGATCGCACCCTCCGTTTGCTCTCCCCAACTGAGAAACAGAGACAGTTTGTTTTGGTAATCAGCCGGACATTGTGCATGCAGGTCGGCCAAGTTATTTTCATCGGCCGCTAAGATCATATCGAAATCCGCAAAATCTTCCTGCCGTACTTGACGGGCTCGAATACCGGCAAACGAGTACCCTCTCGCTTGACCTGCCTGTTGGCTCCGCTTATCTGGCGGATTACCTTGGTGATAACCTGCTGTCCCCGCAGAATCAATGTTCACCATGATCCCTCTCGTCTGGGCACGGGCGCGTAATACCGCTTCTGCCGTGGGTGAACGACAAATATTGCCTAAGCAAACCACCAATAGACTCGACACATTTTTTGGGGTTGTCATCGATAGAGTCTCCTTACTGGTAAAGTTTTACTCTATCAAGTCAACACTCGGATGCCTAGTCGCTTCAATCTGCTTGCCTTTGCGTTGTTATGGGTAGCATGAAGCATGACGTCGCTTTACTATGGTGTAACGTTTATTTGGGGTTAGAAATCGTATGTCAGAACAAGGACACAAACAGCGTCAGCAAAAGTTAAAAGAAAAAGTTGATGCTCGAATTGAAGCCGCGCAACAAGAAAAAGGGCTCCTCCTGATCATAACGGGCAATGGTAAAGGTAAATCGACATCCGCGTTTGGCACAGTGGCGCGGGCCGCCGGCCATGGGCTAAAGTGTGGCGTAGCTCAGTACATCAAGGGCACGTGGGCTTGTGGAGAGCGGGATTTACTGAGCCAACATGGTGTCGACTTTCACGTGATGAGTACCGGTTTTACCTGGGATACGCAGGACAAAACCGCAGACACCCAAGCCGCTCAGCAAATATGGGCAGCGTGTCAGGCGATGCTTGCGGATGACCGCTACGATTTAGTGGTACTGGATGAGATCACCTACATGATCACGTACGACTATATCAGCCTCGATGAAGTCATTGATGCGCTGCAACAACGCCCTAGCGAACAATCCGTTATCATCACTGGGCGTGGCGCACACCGCCGCTTAGTTGAGATGGCAGATACCGTCTCGGAAGTCAGAAACGTTAAGCATGCCTTCGACGCCGGCGTGAAAGCGCGCCAAGGCATTGACTGGTAAGCCACCGAGTAAAAACAAAGAAAGCCGAGGCTGACGTTACCCTGAGCGCCGCTTTTCTCAGGGCTTCGCGTTTAACGATATCGACTGCGTCTTGTCCACGGCATCCTCTTGGCAAGACTGGCGACACAAACGCGCATCAATCGATTGATCACCCAGCAATCGCTGCCAGAGGGTTGGCAAGGCGCTGTCTCGTAGCGGCCCTGGCTCAAGCTGCTTAGGCATAACTGACTGCCACTGCCCTTCGGCGTCTTGCTCGGCAAGCAAGAACTGAAAGGGTTGATAGTTTGCTACGCCAAAACGCAAGTCGGTCACCACCTGCTGCCCATTCCGATTTTCAAAACGAATAAAATCACGCGAAAACGTGCGAAGTGCCATTAATGTTTCCGAGCCCGCTAGTGGCCATTGTCCGCGAGGACGCGTGATCCATTGAATATGCTTATCTTTGTCTAAGCGTGACGCGAGTCCTTCCCAGTAGTGGTCGTCGCCGATAATCACCACTCGCCACAGCAGCGTGTTAAACGGGGTGGGCATAATAATATGCGGCCGCCCTGCCAAGTCGGTTCCTTGGGTTTGGGTTGCAACACGTACTTCAATCTTTTCAAGCTGATAGACCGAACTGGCCAGGTAGAGCGTAGAGACTGCCAACCCGATACCACATGCTTTGGCGCCCCGATGTCGCCAAATACACGCGGCGATAACACTGACCAATAAGGGCACCGTATAAAGTGGGTCAATAATAAACAGGCTGGCGACTGCTACCGAAGGCACGTCTAACGGCCAAAAAAGCTTGGTACCATAAACCGTCATCGCATCCAACAACGGGTGTGTCACGAGCACCGCGATCACCAGCGTCATGACTTGCCACAGCGGCCATTGACGACGCCATCGCCACCCGCACCATCCTATGATTGCACCAACCCAAGGCAGCACAAATAATGAGTGACTGAATCCACGGTGGTTGACCGTATTCGCCACCGGATCGCCATAATCAATCAGCACATCTAAGTCAGGTAAGGTGCCCAATGCAGCACCGGCCAAAAGCACTTTTGGAGAACAGCGCTTGCCCGAGACTAACCCAGCAACCGCCGCGCCCAGTGCCGCCTGGGTAATAGAATCCATCGCTTATCCTTTAACAAGGTTTTGATTTATTAGCGTAAAAAGTTGTAAACCGATCACTGGAATAAATTAAGCAGTTTATCGGTTGCCTCTTTTACCTTGTCATCATCCGCTTTATCACCCAGTAACTTTTTAATCCCACGCTGTGCTTCTTTGCGTGCCTTTTCTTCCAAGACTTTGTTGCTGCTGAGTAGCTGCTTGATATCTAATTGATAACTCGGCGATTGCCAGGTACCGGCCACCGTCACTGGGATGGTCACATCACGAAGTTCATCAATATCTTTACCGCCTTGACCCTTGCTGGTTTCAACCACAGACGTGAACACATCAAAATCTAACGTTTCTTTCAGCAAATCAGTTTGCCCCTCACTTCTGACTCGCAGCGCTGGGGCTTCTAGTAGCAGATCGTTGGTGCGTGCCATGCCATTTCCGATGGTAAAACTGGCGGTGAGCGCACTAAAGTCGGTTTTGCGCACATCGTTGGCAGCGTTGCTGGTCGCTTCTCCTTTCAACGTCGCTTTTGCTTCTCTCAGCATTTGTGCCAAGTTAATGCCGTTGATCGCGCCATCCTCAAAGAAAATCGCAGCACTGCCCTGAATCGCCTGACGGAGAGCATAAGGCGATAAACCTTGACCTTGGAGGTTAATATCCACATTGCCTTTGCCTTCAAGCAGATCAACCTGTGCGACATCCTCCAATAACGGCAAGATGGCAATGTTGCGTGCTTTTTTACTCACTTGATAGCGCGCGGGGGTTTGAGTGGCATCTAACATCCCTTGCACAACTACCCTGCCTTCATAGGCTTGCGTGATCAGCTCGGACACGTCGACTTTGCCACGGTTGATAGCAACCGTGGCGCGTGTTTGTCCTAAGGTAACGTTACTCACGGTAAGCCCTTTCATCGCCAGTGAGCCGGCAATATCCAGCGTCTTCAACACTCTCAGATCAGGCTCTTCTTGGCTAAGTGACCCAGTTTGCGTACTGGGGCTGGATTCATCATTGGACCCAGACTGACTTTCGTTTGCAGATTGACGAGGCGCTGCATTGTCTGTCGGTAACAAGGTATCGAGATCGATGTGATTGGTATTGAGTGCAAAACGAATTTGCGGGATATCTGCCAGCTTGATGGCCACTTTACCGTTTATGACCACCTCGTCAGTATTAAGACGGCTGGTCATCTCAGTGATATCTAACGTTTGCTGCTTGGCATCGAAGACGATATCTGCCGCCAGCTCTTGAGTCAGCGACTCGCCGGGTAATGCGTCACCCGAGAGCTGAGTGAGCATGTCCAACCCCTGCACTGTGACCTTGTCTTGGCTTTCTGCCACAGTAACTTGTGCGTTTCCAGAGGTTTCAACCTTTAGCTCTGACGTCTGCGCATTGATATTAAAGCCGAGCTGAGCCGCTTGACCCAAGGCGGCACGGTCGAGGGTAATATTGGCTTCATTGATGGTCATCTCGCCTTGTTGTGCCGAAACATTTAGCGCAAGTTCTCGTAACTGACTTTGTTGTGGATCCGCGGCAAGCTTCAGTTCACCCTGCCCTTGCGCGCTGAAGGTCGCACCATCCTGTTCGCCACGCAGTGATACGGTCAGTGGCGTCCATATATCGGTTGCTATATTGCCCACTTGGAGATCAACATCTCGTAAGGCCGTTTGCGTACCCACCTGATCATCTTTAATCACGACGCTGGCATTGGTGACGCGTAGACCTTGTAAAGAAACTTGCCACGTCCCACTCACTGTATCTTGCTGGCTAGCCGGCTCTGACGACGTCGAACTTGTCTGTTGCTCTGCCGACGCGCCAACGTTTTTTGGTTGAGTTGGCGTCACTGTTTGAGCTGGCGTCACATTGCTATCGCCGTTCGCCAACGTTTGAATAAATACATGCGGGTCTTGTAAGACAATTTCACCCACTTGTAATGTCTGAGACATCAATGGCAACACATCAACGGATAATTGCGCGCGCGACAAACGGAGTAAATCAGGCTCATCAAAACCAGGTCGGTTTTTGATCGCCACATCAGCAATGGAAAAGCCCAAACTCGGCCAGAACTGCCACTCGATGTCGCCACCGATAACGACCTCATAGCCCGTTTGCTCTGCGACTTGTTCCACCAGCAAGGGTTTAAATTGATTGGGGTTTACCGTGGCAATTAAAGTCGCGACGGCGCCAATCAACACCACGACAAATGCTGCGAGAATAAGGACGATTTTTTTTATCATTGCAAGATGCTCCTTGTGTGTCAGACGCGTTATCGACCACGATTTAACCGTCGAGTTCCTGGTGAGAAAAAAAATGCGCCCTCAGGCGCATTTCACTCATTAAGCCTTGTCTTGGCTAATACGAGAGGCCACTGCCCCTTGCTGATTTTTGTACTTGGCATTGTCCCGTTTATTATAAGGCTGGTCCGCTGACCCTGACATGGGCTCAAAGCTTAAGGCGCCGATCGGCATGCCGGGACGTAGCGCTAACGGTAGACGCCCATTATTATAAAACTCTAGAACAATTCGCCCTGACCAGCCCGGATCTATTCGGTGTGCCGTGACATGGACCATCAAACCCAACCGCGCCAACGATGAACGGCCATCGAGCCAACCGACAATATTATCGGGTAATGTCACAGCCTCATGCGTGACTGCCAAGGCCAATTGACCCGGATGAAGATAAAAAGGGTCGCCGTCAGCGATTTCTATTTCATCACTCATAACACGCTCAAGCTGGGCGTTCACTTCTTGTTTCGGCCCCGATAAATCAATATAAGCGGCCCCATGATCGTTAAACACACGGAACTGGTTACCCAGGGTCACATCCGCAGTCACGCCCGAAATCGCGTCTGCGGCAGGACGGGGATCAATTTTGATGCGGCCATCATCAAGGTGTTCTTTGATATGCCTGTCGCACAGTCGCATCTAACATTCCTCACGGTTATTTACTCACGCGGTGTCTTGCTTTGTGCACCGCACTCATTCGATATATTCGCGCACACATTCGATATATTCGCGCACACATTATGGATTAAACCACGACTGATTACCTAGAGAGACAGTCATTGACCCATCATGTGATGGGAGATCATGCCTTACGCTTTAAGTAAACGCGCGATATGCGCTTTTAGTACATCAATCGCAATGCGGTTTTTACCCCCGCGCGGGACAATGATATCGGCATATTGCTTCGACGGCTCAATAAACTGCATAAACATAGGGCGGACCGTCTTTTGATACTGCTCCATCACCGAATCCATGGTACGACCGCGCTCGGCAACGTCACGTTTCATCCGACGCAGTAAACAAATATCAAGTGGCGTGTCCATAAAGACGCTGGCGTGGATCAAATTGCGAAGACGGGGATCGGTGAGAAGCAGAATACCTTCGAGGATGATCACTTTTTTGGGCGTCATCGTCGTGGTTTCTCCCATACGGGTATGCTCGGAGTAACTATAAACCGGCACATCAGCCGGCTGACCGGCGACCAATGCTTCAAGATGCTCACACAAAAGATCGTGATCCAGTGCCTGAGGGTGGTCATAATTGGTTTTTACGCGCTCTTCCATGCTGAGGTGGCTCTGATCACGATAATATCTATCTTCTGTAATCACGCCGATTTGATGATCACCGACTTTTTCCTTTAATTCCTTATAAATGGTGCTGGCGATCAGGCTTTTACCGGAAGCAGAGGCACCTGCAATACCGATAATAACGCAGTGGTGGTTGTTGTCACTCATAATATGAATACCCAGGGGAAGCTTGGCGGAATCAACATAAACCGCCTGATTATAGGGAGTTGAAGCAGCTGGCGCCAGAGAAAATCGCGCTTGTCTGTGCATCCGGCCGCTTTAGCCGATAAATCACGGCCGGTTGCGCAATCAGGGCGACACAGTTTGTACGCTAATCTGTTCAGGACGTGTTTCACCTTGCCAGTAGAGCTGACTGGCGACCGTCGCTGCCATCTGTCGATAAACCGCCGCATGCTCACTGTTAGGGCGCGCGACCATGCTTGGAACACCGGCATCAATATCTTCCCGAATCGCGACATGAAGCGGTACCTGTGCAAGCACTGGCGTCCCCTGCTCTTGCGCCATTTTATCGGCACCCCCTGAGCCAAAAATGGCTTCATGATGGCCGCATTGCGAGCAAATGTGATAACTCATGTTTTCTACCACGCCCAACACGGGAACGTGAACTTTTTCAAACATCGCCACCCCTTTCACCGCATCGGCCAATGCCAAATCTTGTGGCGTTGTCACCACAATCGCGCCTGTCACCGGAAACTGTTGCGCCAAACTCAGTTGGATGTCACCGGTACCAGGCGGCATATCGACGACTAAATAGTCCAGCTCGGGCCACCGTGTTTCGTTGATCAGCTGTGCAAACGCTTTTGAGGCCATAGGACCTCGCCAAACAGTCGCGTTCTCTGCGGGCACCAGATAACCGATCGAGTTTGAGGCGATACCATGGCGCGTCACAGGCTCCATTAACTTGCCATCATGGGTTTGTGGCTCACTATCTTTGGCGCCCAACATGATAGGTAAAGACGGCCCATACACATCCGCATCAACAATGCCGACTGCAGCGCCCTCCGCATGCAACGCAAGCGCTAGGTTCACAGCGGTGGTCGATTTACCGACGCCACCTTTCGCTGAGCTCACAACAATCAGGTTTTTCACCCCTTTCACCGACGTTTTTTCGCCCGTTTTTAACGGTGCCACCCGTTGCATCAGTTCAAATTGGTTGGCAAGGGCATCAGACTGCGCACTGAGCCAATCTTTAAGCGCTTCAGCGATAGAGTGCGCCGCAAAGGGGAACGTGACCCTAAAGCCATGATCTGCGGTTCTCACCCACCCCGTTTGGCTTGCCCACTGCTCGACCAACTGCGGGTGTGAGAATTGATTAAGTAACGCGATCGCATCATCAAGGTTTGAGAGCGAAGCAGCTGTGTCTTCTTTTTTTGTTTTTTTCTTTTTGGACCCAAAAAACATCCAGCACCATCCCGTTGATTGAAATATGTTAGCCGCTCGTGTGCGTCTTTAACGGATAAACGCGCGAGGACCCGGCCTTACACTAGGCAAGGCATATCGTATCAGGTAAGATTTCCGCAATCATTCCATTCATATCATAAGAGCGAATAAACAAGATTATGGCTGCAAACCCACGGAAAATTCTGGTGACCTGTGCGCTGCCTTATGCGAACGGCTCGATTCATTTGGGCCACATGCTCGAGCATATTCAGGCAGATGTATGGGTTCGCTATCAACGCCTGCGTGGCAACACCACTCACTTTATTTGTGCTGACGATGCTCACGGCACACCTATCATGTTAAAAGCGCAGCAAATGGGTGTCGAGCCAGAAGCCATGATCGCCGGCGTGCAACAAGAGCACCAGGCAGATTTTGATGGCTTTGATATCAGCTTCGATAATTACCACAGCACCCACAGTGATGAAAACCGCGAATTAGCGTCATTCATTTATACGCAACTTCGTGATAAAGGTTATATCACCAGCCGCACGATATCTCAGCTGTTTGATCCGGAAAAAGAAATGTTCTTGCCGGATCGCTTTGTCAAAGGCGAATGTCCGAAGTGTCACGCCGACGATCAATACGGCGATAACTGTGATAACTGTGGTGAAACCTATACGCCGGCTGAATTGATCAATCCTCGTTCCGCAGTCAGCGGTGCCACGCCGGTGATGCGTGATTCAGAGCACTTTTTCTTCGATTTACCACAGTTCGAGCAAATGCTTAACGAGTGGATCAAGTCTGGTTCGCTGCAAAGCGAAATCGCTAACAAGATGAATGAGTGGTTCGAAACCGGTCTTCAGCAGTGGGATATCTCCCGCGATGCGCCCTACTTTGGTTTTGAAATCCCCGACCAACCCGGCAAGTTTTTCTACGTTTGGCTCGATGCACCGATCGGCTATATGGGGTCGTTTAAAAACTATTGTGACAAACGCGGTGATATCGACTTTGATGAATACTGGAAGGCTAATAGCGACACCGAGCTATACCATTTCATCGGCAAAGATATTGTTTATTTCCATAGTCTGTTCTGGCCTGCCATGCTGGACGGTGCTGGTTTCCGTAAACCTAACAACGTCTTCGTGCACGGCTATGTCACGGTCAATGGCGCGAAAATGTCCAAGTCAAAAGGGACATTTATCAAAGCCAGTACCTATTTGAACCATCTTGATCCAGAATGCCTGCGGTATTATTACGCGGCCAAGCTCAATAGCCGCATTGATGATCTGGATTTAAGCCTGGATGATTTTATTCAGCGTGTGAACACGGATGTTGTCAACAAGGTCGTCAACCTGGCATCACGTAACGCTGGCTTTATCACTAAGCGCTTTGATGGTCAGCTCTCTGATACGTGCGCCGAACCCGAGCTTTATCAATCGTTCATCGACAAAGCTGAATACATTGGTGAGCTTTACGAAGCCCGAGAGTTTAACCGCGCCATCCGCGAAATTATTGGCTTGGCCGACAAAGCCAACCAATACGTGGACGAAAAGGCGCCATGGGTGATCGCTAAAGAAGAAGGAAAAGACGCCGAACTACAAGCGATTTGCTCTGTGGGGATTAACCTATTCCGTGTGCTGATGACGTACCTCAAACCTGTGATGCCTAAGCTGGCAGAGCGCACGGAAGGCTTTTTGAATGATACCTTGACGTGGGAAAGCATTGCGACGCCACTGACCGGCCATCGCATTAGCAAGTTCAAGGCACTGTTTAACCGTATCGATCCGAAAGCCGTCGACGCCATGATCGCCGCGAGCAAGGAAGATGCAGCCGCTGAACAAGCAGAAAAGGCCAAAGCACAAGGGCCGTTAGCGGACGAGCCGATTGCCGATGAAATCGAATTTGGTGACTTTGCTAAGGTCGATCTGCGTGTCGCTAAAATTGTTGAGTGTGAGGCGGTGCCAAAAGCGGACAAACTGCTGAAGTTTAAGCTCGATATTGGCGGTGAAACGCGTCAGGTGTTCTCTGGGATCAAATCGGCCTACAAGCCGGAAGATCTCGTGGGTAAGCACACCGTCATGGTCGCCAACTTAAAGCCTCGCAAGATGAAATTCGGCATGTCAGAGGGCATGATCCTCGCGGCGGGTCCGGGTGGCAAAGAAATCTGGATTTTAGAGCCGCATGAAGGGGCTCAACCTGGCATGCGCGTCATGTAAAACAGCGCGATAGCTAAAACATCAAAGGGCCCAACAAGGGCTCTTTTTTTTGCCTGCGACTCTCTTAGTTTGCACCGTTTGATAGTTTGCACCGTTTGAGTGCGCTCAAGCGCTATCATAGTGCGTTTTTATCTGATCTTGATGCCCTTAACGCCGCTTTCATAGGATGTGACCCGCTTCTCATCTTTGGCACAGTTCATGCTGAGCTTGATAACGGAGAGTCGCGATCGCAAGGAGAGCATATGGGATGGTTAGTCATGGTAGGCGCACTGGCGCTCGGAATAGCGGTCGTCGTCGCCGTCGTACTTTACCGTCAACGCCCAGATTGGCCGTTACATCAGCTACATGAATTACGTGCGCTGCTGCAGCACGCACGTGAGCTGGCCGCTCAAACACATATTGCTTCCAGTGACTACCAACATTTACTCAGTCAAATTCGTCAATTGCACCACTTAGCGCCTCAGGCACAAAAACCGATGTATCGGCTTTTATTTCATCATTTACATGCGCTACCGCAATACGATGAAGTCACACAAGCACGGATGAAAAACCGCGCGTTACAACATATTATTTATCTTGTTGACGAGGCGGTGCCACCCTTCCTGATAGCCCACAATGACGAAGCCAGCTTGTCGCATTATCAACACGTGTGGTATGCCGTTTTAGAATTATTACAAGCACGTCAGCGATATTCTTACGCCAGTATTCAGTTACACAAAGCGACGCCAAACGCGAGCCAGTCATTAAACCTGCAACAGCAAATTTTAGTGAAACGCTTATGCCAGCTCCAGCACCTTAACCTAGAGGATTCGCTAAACACAGAGATTGATCGTCTTATCTCCCAACTCAGTAACGACGCTGAGCGGGCCTTAGCGACTGAGGCACCGTTAGCAACTGAGAAATCGTTGGCAACTGAGAAACCGTTAGCTAATGAGACACCACTGGCCAGTCGCCTCGCGCTGTCTCAGCGCGTCAATGCAGTGATACTCACCGTGCTCGATAATTGTCTTGCCGACCTATTAGCAGACTTTCCTGCACCACAGGACGATATTTTTAATACCTTATCGCCCTTGCATGAGCCGCGAAATAGCGCTTAACAGATAGCGCTTAACCGATAATCCCCACGTTTATGCAAGCATAAAAAAAGCCGACAATCGTGCCGGCTTCATGGTTATTAAGCACACGGTGAGCCCATTAGCCTATATGCGTTTGTCCACCCATATACGGACGTAATACCTCAGGGATTTCGATACGACCATCCGCTTGCTGATAGTTTTCCAAAATGGCCACCAAGGTACGACCCACAGCGAGGCCAGACCCATTGAGCGTGTGCAACAGCTCAGGCTTCTTCTCACCTTTACGGCGGAAACGCGCCTGCATACGACGCGCTTGGAAGTCCAAGGTATTTGAGCATGATGAAATTTCACGATAGGTATCTTGCGCAGGCAACCAAACTTCTAGGTCATAGGTTTTGGCCGCGCCAAAGCCCATGTCACCGGTGCATAACAGTACTTTTCGGTAAGGCAGGTTCAGCAACTGCAATACTTTTTCGGCATCGGCGGTAAGTGATTCGAGTGCTGCCATAGAATCTTCAGGCTTCACCACTTTCACCAGCTCGACTTTATCAAACTGATGCATACGAATCAGACCACGCGTATCACGTCCGTAGGAGCCGGCTTCTGAACGGAAACACGGTGTGTGTGCGGTCATGCACAGCGGCAGATCCGCTTCATCGATGATCTCATCGCGTACCATGTTAGTCAGAGGTACTTCCGCGGTTGGGATTAACGACATGCCGATCCCTTCTTCGGTGGCCGGCTTGGTGTTAAACAAATCGTCACCAAACTTAGGCAATTGGCCGGTGCCATAGAGGCTGTCGGCATTGACTAAGTACGGCACATACATTTCGGTATAGCCGTGTTCGTTGGTATGTAAATCGAGCATAAACTGGGTTAAAGCACGATGCATGCGCGCCATCTGCCCTTTCATCACGATAAAGCGAGAGCCAGATAGTTTTACCGCACTGGCAAAGTCGAGACCACCGGACAGTTCACCTAAATCAACATGATCTTTGACCTCAAAATCAAACTGACGCGGTTCACCCCAGCGCATGATCTCCTGGTTCTCAGACTCATCTTTACCACTTGGGACGTCTTCCGCCGGTAAGTTAGGCACGCTCATCACCACGTCGTTGACTTTTTGCTGCAGCGCCGCGAGCTCTGTTTTCGCTGCGTCCAACTCATCACCAAGGTTTGACACTTCTTCTAGCAATGGCGCAATGTCTTCACCCTTTGCTTTAGCCTGGCCAATGGACTTCGATCGGGAATTACGCTCTGCTTGCAGTTGTTCGGTGCGAATTTGCAGCGCCTTACGTTGTTCCTCGAGTTCACGCATAGCGTCAACGTCAAGCGTAAAGCCACGACGAGCGAGTTGTTGAGCGGTTTCTTCCAGCTCAGTTCGAAGTAATTTGGAATCCAGCATGCTAATCCTGTGCTTTTCGGGTTGATTAGTTGGTTGTCACTTGTCATCACGTTTGAAAACAAGCGTCGATACTGCGTATTGTATTACGCGATTGGTCAAGGGTGACGGTGGATGTCACCACGACGAGGAGACTGCGTCTTCATGGCGTCGCTGCACTCTAAACCTTACCCAAAAAGGGTAAACTTGCCTAGCGCTTTTGCGGGCTTTTTGCATCCTGCTCGGCCAGAAAGGCGAGCTTTTCGGCGATTTTAATTTCTAGCCCACGATTAACGGGCTGATAATAGCGAGTATCGCCAAGTTCGGACGGTAGATAGCGCTCTCCTGCCGCATAAGCATTGGGCTCATCATGGGCATATCGATAGCCCTTCCCATGCCCCATATCTTCCATCAATGCGGTCGGCGCATTGCGCAAGTGCATGGGAACAGGCGCGTTGGCGGTTTCTTTAGCGTCTCGCAACGCTTGTTTCCATGCGGTGTAAACAGCATTGCTTTTGGGCGCGCTGGCTAAATATACAGCGGCTTGAGCAATCGCTCGCTCGCCTTCCGCCGGTCCTACGCGAGTAAAGCAATCCCACGCATTCAATGCCACCTGCATGGCACGTGGATCCGCATTGCCAATATCCTCCGAGGCGATAGCTAATAAGCGGCGCGCCACATAAAGGGGATCGCCACCGGCACTGACAATGCGTGCGTACCAATACAGGGCGCCATCAGGACTCGAGCCACGGACGGATTTATGAAACGCAGAAATCAAATCGTACCAAGCATCCCCTTGCTTATCGAATTGCGCCACTTTTTCACCGGCAACGTCTTTAAGCATCGACAGCGTCACTTGGCCATCAGCCATATCTGCCAGCATTTCCAGAAGATTCAACGCCATGCGCGCATCGCCACTGCACGCCGCGGTTAACGCCGCTTTAACTCCTTTATCGAAAGTGAGTGCCTGCTCGCCTAACCCGCGTTGCGAGTCGGCAAGCGCTTGATCAATCACGGCTTCAAGATCGCGATCATCCAGGCTTGTCATTCGGTAGACGCTGGCGCGCGATAATAAGGCATTGTTAAGCTCAAACGATGGATTTTCCGTCGTGGCGCCAATAAAGGTGACGGTCCCCGACTCAACATGAGGCAAAAAAGCGTCTTGCTGACTTTTGTTAAAGCGATGTACCTCATCAACGAATAAGACAGTGCGTACACCGGCTTGCTTGTTTTGCTCTGCACGTCCAATCGCATCTCGGATCTCTTTCACTCCGGAGGTCACCGCAGAAATTTGTTCCAGCTCGGCATTAGCTTGACGCGCAGCAATATCGGCCAGTGTGGTCTTGCCTGTGCCCGGTGGTCCCCAAAAAATCATGGAATGAAGCGTCCCCGACTCAATGGCACGGCGAAGCGGTTTGCCTTCGCCAAGCAGATGGCGCTGGCCAATATATTGGTCCAAGGTGACGGGCCGCATACGCGCGGCCAGTGGGCGAAAGTCCTCAGCGAAATCGAGCGGCAAGGTAGGCAAGGCATCCTCCGATGCGGTTAACGTGACTGGCGTTGATCGTCGACCATGACCGACTCAGGCGGGGTAAACGAAAACAAGTCCGCGTCTGGCGTTTGTCGGCTAAATTGGCTCAGTGCGAACTGACTCTGTTGCCCATCTTGCTCAACGACTCTAAAGCCAGTCAAGGTACCATCGGGCTTGACCGTGACATCAAACTGACCAATGGTGCCGGTGGTTTTTGGCGTGAGCGTGAAGGTATTGCCTTCCTGGGTGATTTGGTAATCCTGCCAATCACTCGGTTGGTTACGGGTCAATAGCACGAAGGGCGTTTGTGCTGTTGCCTCTTCTAACCACATGGCAGTTACTTGTTCAACAAAGGGGCTGTAGTACCACAAGGTTTCACCATCAGAAATCATGATGGTTTCGTCCGGCGACGTGGTGGTCCAGTTAAACAAATTAGGGCGTTGGATAGCCAAGGTCCCTTTCGCTTGATGAATCTCGTCACCCTCTGGGCTTTGGACCTTTTGTTCAAACTGTGCGCTGAACGCATCAACCTTATTCAGTCTTTCGATTAAATGTTGTTGCGCCTCTGTTTGCGCTTGCGCGCTGACAACAACCAAGAGAGATATCACCGCCAACAGGTGGCGGACAGCAGCAAATCGAGTCATTGAACCTTCCATTCGATCAATCTTTCGGTGGCGGCGGTGCGATTACTTCGCGATTACCGTTATGGCCTGGTGAACTTACGACACCGTGTGCTTCGAGTTGTTCCACAATACGCGCCGCACGGTTATAACCAATTTTAAATCGACGCTGGACACCAGATACGGAACCACGACGACTTTCGGTCACAAATTCAACCACTTGATCAAACAACTGGTCCAGCTCTTCGCCATCGCCGCCGGTCGGCGCTTCACCAGGTAATAAGCTATCTGCACCTTGATCGCCTTGGGTGATTTCATCGATATATTGCGGCTTGCCTCGCGCTTTCCAATTATTAACCACCCGATGCACTTCTTCATCACTGACAAAGGCACCATGCACGCGGATCGGATGGTTGGAACCATTCGGCATAAAGAGCATATCCCCCATTCCCAGCAACGACTCAGCGCCGCCTTGGTCAAGGATGGTGCGCGAGTCTGTTTTGGTCGAGACAGTAAACGCCATACGCGTTGGAATATTGGCTTTAATCAGCCCCGTAATCACATCAACAGAAGGACGTTGGGTGGCTAACACAAGGTGAATACCCGCGGCCCGTGCTTTTTGTGCTAATCGTGCGATCAACTCTTCGACTTTTTTACCAACCACCATCATGAGATCGGAAAATTCATCTACCACCACCACGATATAGGGCAGTTTTTCCAGTTTAGGCGCCGATTCATCCATACTATCGCCCGATTTCCATAGTGGGTCAGGGATCGGATTATTCGCGGCTTCTGCTGCTTTGACCTTTTCGTTAAAACCTTTAAGGTTGCGCACGCCAAGGGCCGACATCAGCTTGTAACGTCGTTCCATCTCACCCACACACCAACGCAGCGCATTCCCCGCATCCTTCATATCGGTGACAACTTCTGACAACAAATGCGGAATGCCCTCATAGACCGATAACTCCAGCATTTTAGGGTCAATCATGATAAAGCGCACATCTTCAGGAGACGCCTTATAGAGCATACTAACCAGCATCACGTTCACGCCCACAGATTTACCCGACCCTGTCGTCCCTGCCACCAGCATATGCGGTGCTTTGCCAAGATCGGTAATAATGGCTTCGCCGGCAATGTCATTTCCTAACACTACGGAGATCGGCGATTGGCTGTTTTTAAATCGCTCACTGCCAATCACTTCTGACATAAACACCGTTTCGCGATGCTCGTTCGGCAGTTCAAGGCCAATATAAGGTTTACCTGGGATCACCTCGACTACGCGCACCGCGGTGGTTGATAGCGCACGCGCTAAGTCTTTAGACAAACCTGAAATTCGTGAGACCTTAACACCCGGCGCCAAATCAAGCTCAAAACGCGTGATCACCGGCCCTGGATACACGCCCACCACGCGTGCTTGCACTTTAAAATCTTCCAAGCGCGCCTCAACCAAGCGCGCAATTTGCTCTAGCTCTTCGCGCGTGGCTTGTTGCGCGGTATGGCGCGCAGGATCCAACAGATCGAGGGTTGGAAAAGGTTCTGCCGGTTTAGGCAAATTGGGCTCATCTTTCACTAAAAAAGGATGGTCGAGCCCGGCCGCTTGCTGTTGGGATTTTTGTGCTTGGCGAATCGTTTCTTGGAAAGGATCCTCGTCATCATCGGCCAACTTGCTTGCCTGCTCCGCGCGCTCTAGCTCCGAGAGTCCATCTTGATTGCCATAGGTAGTATCAGCGTACTCTGAGTGCTTTGTTTCTGAGAGCTTTGTCTCTAAGTGCTCTGGCTCTGAATGCTTTGTCTCTGAGAGCTTTGTCTCTGAATGCTCTGAATCTGTCGACACGTAAGTTGCGACCGACTCACGATCATGCTGAGTCGGTGTTTGGGCTTGCGGGTCTGAGTCGGTGTCTGCGCTGAATACCGACGCAGAGGGCTCATCATCAGCAACAGCGTTTTGCCATTGTCCCAATGCCGGTTCATCCGCACTCTCTGACAGGGAGGATTCGGATTGCGTCGAACCGGCTTGCTCAGCGGTGGCATGTCCACCAAAGATGATCGACCTTTCACTCTCGTGCGCGCTGTGATCAACGGTTTCCTTTTCCGTCGCTGTCGTTTTTTCAGCGACCGATTTTTTCTCAGAAACGGACGCTTTCTCAGGCGATGTCGGCGTCAATCGACGTAAATCACTCAGCTCCATCGGTTCACAAGTCTCACGCGATTGCGTCACGTCTGTGTGCTCGGGGGCCGATGAGCCAGGCGCACCAAGTTGTGTCGGGGTATCGCCACGCACGCGATTAACCAGCCAGGTGATACCATTTAGCGTCACCGCGCCGAGGTGATCGACGATCGTGAGCCATGAAATTCCCGTGAATAAGGTGAAACCGGCCGCCCAGCCAAACAACATGACCAAGGTGGTCCCTAAGACATTAAACAAGGGCAAAGCAAGGCTATTGGTGACATCTCCCATCACGCCACCCGATGAAAAATGCCAAAAGTCATCAAAATTGAGATCAGCCAACGAACAACTGGTCAGGAAAAGGACCAGAAGCCCCAATAGACGTGCGCCAATAATGGTGTAATTAATGGGTTCATTATCACCACGCCGCCGCAAAAAAACCCAACCGCCAAGAATGGCAGCAGGGGGTAATGGATACGCCAAGATCCCAAACGAGAAGAAAAAGCTGTCTGCTATCCATGCACCCATCGCACCAGCCGCATTATGAACGTCACCATGCCATGCGGTTTGCGACCACGAAGGATCAGCCGGATTAAAAGATAACAATGCCACCATGGTAAACACAGCAGCGGCGAGGACCAAGATGAATCCACACTCTTTTAAACGTTGACCGCCATCTAAACGCGCTTTCGGCTGAGCCGTTTTCGGCTCTCGACGTAAAGAAAACTCCATCATTACCTGTTTAATATTATTCGTTAATCGCATTCCTCACCCTGAATGGAGGCTTGCTCTGATTGCCCTGACTTTATCACATTCATGCCGTGACGGCAGGCATGATGCGTGTTTACGTTCAATCTTTACCGAGATATCACATTCTTTAAATCATGGCGTACAAAAAATAAGCCGAGCGCAATGCCCGGCTTTGGTTATGTTTTGCTTCACCCTATGGCCAACACTTAACGCGTGTGGATCACCAGATGATTACTTTGTTTTACCTCTTCCATTACCACGTAAGTGCGTGTGTCATTCACGCCGGGCAAACGTAGCAAGGTTTCACCCAATAACTTGCGATAAGCCGACATGTCAGCTACTCGTGTCTTTAGTAGGTAATCAAAATCACCGGACACTAACGAACATTCTTGGATGTCTTCTAGTGTCTGCACCGCTTTATTAAATTGCTCAAACACGTCAGGTGCGCCACGATTTAGTGTGATTTCCACAAAAACGAGCAGTGATGCATCTAAATACTGGGGATTAAGCTGTGCCGTGTAGCCAAGAATATAGCCCTGACGCTCTAAACGTCGCACACGTTCTAGGCAGGGGGTTGGAGAGAGACCGACACGTTTTGATAACTCAACGTTGGAGACTCGCCCATCCTTTTGGAGCTCATTTAGGATGTTGCGGTCAATACGGTCCAATTCCTTGGAGGGCTTGTTTTTGGTATCTACCATTTTTTATTCCACCTTGTTACTTCCTTGCAAAAAGATATACCAAATTAAATAACATCTAAACAATCTTTAGCATCAAATGCTGGTTTATTGCCTTTATACTAGCCTGAAAATTGACAATTTCAATAACAAGCCAGCCGATAACACTAAATAAACAAGAGGTGACAGCATGATCATTGGCGTTCCAAAAGAAATCAAGAACCATGAGTACCGCGTGGGTATGGTTCCAGCAAGTGTCCGTGAGCTTATTTCTCACGGCCACTCGGTCTATGTTGAAACCAATGCAGGTAACGGTATTGGTTTCTCTGACGATGACTATAAAGCCGCTGGGGCATCCATTCTCCCTGCCGCCGCTGACGTATTTGCGAAAGCAGACATGATCGTCAAGGTCAAAGAACCGCAAGCTGTCGAGCGTGCCATGCTGCGCGAAGGACAGATTTTGTTCACCTATTTGCATCTTGCACCAGATTTTCCGCAAACAGAAGACTTAATTAAAAGTAAAGCTATCTGCATTGCCTATGAAACGGTAACAGATTCTAAAGGTCGATTGCCACTATTAGCGCCAATGTCTGAAGTCGCCGGCCGTATGTCTATTCAAGCAGGTGCACAAGCGTTAGAAAAATCACACGGCGGTTCGGGCATGCTGCTCAGTGGTGTTCCTGGTGTCGAACCCGCTAAAATCGTCGTACTTGGCGGTGGCGTGGTTGGCTCAAACGCCGCGCGCATGGCAGTTGGCCTCCGAGCTGACGTCACTATTTTGGATAAAAATGTCGATACATTGCGTCGCTTGGACGAAGAATTCCAAGGCCGCGCCAAAGTCGTCTACTCAACCGAGGAAACATTAGACCAGCACGTACTTAACGCTGATTTGGTTATCGGTGCTGTCCTTATCCCGGGTGCTGCTGCACCGAAACTGGTCAACGAAGACCATATCAAGCGAATGAAACCAGGCGCTGCGGTTGTCGATGTCGCTATCGACCAAGGTGGCTGTTTTGCGACCTCACATGCAACGACCCACGCTGACCCAACCTACATCGTTGATGATGTTGTCCACTACTGTGTGGCAAACATGCCTGGCGCTGTCGCGCGCACCTCGACGGTTGCCTTAAATAACGCAACACTGCCCTACATTGTGAAGCTGGCGAACAAGGGATATCGCGATGCTTTAGTTCAAGATGAGCACTTGCGTAACGGTCTTAACGTGATCAGTGGCCACGTTACCATCAAAGAAGTGGCCGAAGGCTTTGATCTTCCATACGTTGATGCCCTGGATGCGCTGAAGTCAGCCCATTAATCGGCAATATCAATGATAGAAATAGAGGGCACCATCACGGTGCCCTTTCTTTAGCCTTCCAATTTACCTACAATCACTCCATTCAAAAAAACGAACCTCTTTCCTGCTCGGAGACGTGAATGAGTAACATTAAGCATGCGAACCTATTGATTCTTGGTTCAGGCCCAGCGGGCTACACCGCGGCTGTTTACGCGGCTCGTGCCAATTTAAACCCTGTTATGGTAACAGGCATGCAACAAGGGGGTCAGCTGACCACCACCACGGATGTTGAAAACTGGCCTGGCGATCCGGAAGGACTAACCGGTCCCGCATTAATGGATCGCATGAAAGCCCACGCAGAAAAATTCGATACTGAGATTATTTTTGATCACATCAATGACGTGGATTTATCCTCACGCCCTTTCCGTCTAAAAGGCGACAACGGCGAGTTCACTTGCGATGCCTTGATTATTTCGACGGGAGCGTCTGCGCAATACCTTGGCTTACCGTCTGAAGACGCGTTCAAGGGACGTGGCGTATCAGCCTGTGCGACCTGTGATGGCTTTTTCTATCGCAACCAAAAAGTGGCGGTAATTGGTGGCGGTAATACAGCAGTCGAAGAGGCGTTATACCTTTCTAACATCGCCTCTGAAGTGCATGTTGTCCATCGTCGCGATACCTTCCGTGCTGAGAAAATTCTGGTCGATCGTATGATGGACAAAGTGAAGAACGGTAATATTGTCCTGCACACTAACCGGGTATTGGATGAAGTGTTGGGCGATGAAATGGGCGTGACACAAGCGCGCTTAAAAGACACACAAAGCGATGAGACTGAAACCCTTGATGTGATGGGTGTTTTTGTTGCGATTGGCCATAAACCTAACACAGACATCTTTGCTGACCAGCTGAAAATGGAAAACGGCTATATCCAGGTTGAATCAGGCCTAAGTGGCAATGCAACCCAGACAAGCGTCGAAGGCGTATTTGCGGCTGGTGATGTCATGGACCACGTATACCGTCAAGCGATTACCTCTGCAGGGACCGGCTGTATGGCGGCTCTAGATGCCGAGCGTTATCTCGACGCACTCGCGAATCAGTAATTTCTCGCGCTCATGCAGGCTATCATTCGATGGCCTGCCCAGCCTGTTGGCAGGCTTTGATAAAATAATAAGATGATATGGATAAATCTAAACAGCGGGCGCTAACCCAATGGCTCAAGTCGCAGAGCACGTTAGCCAAACCCTGGTTAGTTGCGACGATTAGCATTGCACTCCTCTCTGGTGTGCTTTTGATTGCCCAAGCAGCACTTCTTGCCCACCTGCTGCATCAACTGATTATTGAGCAAACCGATAAATACGCCTTACTGCCAAGTTTTCTCACATTGGTCGGCGTTGTTTTAGCCCGTGCTGGGTGTAGTTGGGCCAAAGAACAAACTGGCTATCGCTGTGGTGAGGTCATTCGGCAACATATCCGCCAGTTAATACTCAACCGACTTCATGCGCTTGGACCTGTGAGTATTCAAGGGCGACCCGCGGGGAGCTGGGCAAGCCTGATCCTTGAGCAGGTTGAGGAGTTACAGGACTTTTTCGCTCGTTACTTACCCCAAATGGCGATCGCAGTCTTGATCCCCTTAGTGATTTTAGTCGTCGTGTTTCCAATCAATTGGGCATCTGGGCTGATCTTTTTAATCACAGCACCGCTGGTTCCCCTGTTTATGGCACTGGTCGGGATGAAAGCTGCCGATGCTAACCGCAAGAATTTTAAAGCACTGCAGCGTTTATCCGGCTATTTTTACGATCGTTTACGTGGCCTACCCACACTAAAACTATTTAATCGCGTTGATGCCGAAGCCGATCAGTTACACCTGGCGTCACATACGTTCCGTCAACGAACGATGGAAGTATTACGTCTCGCGTTCCTATCTTCTGCGGTGCTTGAGTTTTTTACGGCGATTTCGATTGCGGTTGTGGCGGTGTATTTTGGTTTTAGTTTTATCGGTGAGCTTGACTTTGGTCATTATGGTGCGCCTATTTCGCTCTTTACCGGCTTGTTTGTGCTGGTGCTGGCACCGGAGTTTTACCAACCGCTTCGCGATCTCGGTACCTTTTATCATGCCAAAGCGCAAGCGATTGGGGCTGCTGAATCGATTGTCACATTTTTAAACGCTGAGCCTGATACAGGCACGCAAGGAGAAGCAACGCCCGACTTGGCCACGGTCACCATCACTGCCGAGGATCTCGAAGTGCTCAGCCCAGATGGCCAGGTACTCGCCGGTCCCATGAATTTTCATATTAAGCCMGGTGAACATATCGCACTGGTTGGCGTGAGTGGCGCCGGAAAATCTAGCTTACTCAATGCGTTACTCGGCTTTCTTCCCTACCGAGGTAGCTTGACCATTAATGGCTGTGAACGCAGTGAGCTGGCACTTTCGCATTGGCGACAAGCCATTAGCTGGGTGGGACAAAATCCACAACTGTTCCATGGCAGTATTCGCGATAATATCGCGCTCGCCAACCCCGATGCGAGTCCAGAAACGATTAACCAGGTGATGACACAAGCCTATGTGGATGAATTCGTGATGCGGTTAAAAAATGGCCTTGCGCACGTCGTCGGTGATCGCAATGGCGGCTTATCCGTCGGCCAAGCGCAGCGTGTCGCTGTCGCACGCGCCTTGTTGCAAGACGGTGCGTTATGGGTGCTAGATGAACCGACTGCGAGCCTGGATGCACACAGTGAAAAGCTGGTCATTGAAAGCTTACACGCTGCCACTCAGGCTAAAACCTGCATCCAGGTCTCTCACCGTCTAGATGCACTGGCTAACAGTGATCAAGTCTGGTTGATGGCCGACGGAAAGCTGGTTCAACAAGGCCAGTATCATCAATTAGCGCACACAGGGCCGCTGGCAGAGATGCTGGCTTCAGCCGATAGGAGAAATCTTGATGCGTGAACTCCTGCCGTATCTACGCTTGTATAAACGTCATTGGTTTGGCTTAAGTTTGGGCATTGTCCTCGCGTTTGCCACTTTATTTGCCGCCATTGGCTTGCTCACTCTCTCTGGCTGGTTCATTGCCGCAGCGGCAGTGGCCGGTATCGCAGGCATCGCCACCTTTAACTATATGTTGCCAGCCGCGGGCGTGCGTGGGTTTTCTATTGGCCGCACCTTTGGTCGCTGGGCGGAACGTGTGGTCAGCCATAACGCTACTTTCAAGTTGCTTGCTGATCTCCGCGTGTCGTTTTTCCGTAAATTTGCGCCGTTAGTCCCCGACCATCGTCTGAATATGCGTGATGGTGATTTGCTTAACCGCATGGTGGCGGATGTCGACGCCATGGATCATGTTTATCTACGCCTTATTAGCCCCATGATTGTGGGTGTACTGGGCGTATTAGCCGTGAGCTTATTCTTGGGCTGGTTTGATCCGACGCTTGGTATTGCCTTGGGTCTGAGTTTACTGGTACTGCTTGTCAGTCTACCGATCGTTTTCTATCGTCTGGGCAAGGATCAGGGCCGAGATCAACTGGAACAAAATGCCGCAACCCGCGTTGCCCTGCTAGATTGGCTGCAAGGCCATGCAGAATTAGCCTTATTTGGCGCTCGTGAGCGATATCGTGCGCGCATTGACGACAGCGAACAAGCGATGCTCAACGCGCAAGCGAATATGGCCCGTATCACAGGATGGGCTAACGCCGTGCTAATCGCAGCCACCGGACTCACGTTAGTCTTGATGATTTGGCTGGCAGCCGATGGCGTTGGCGATCGTGCACCAGGCCCCCTCATCGCCATGGTAGCGTTTACGACCATGGCAAGCTTTGAGCTGATGATGCCGATTACGGCAGCTTTCCAGTATTTAGGCAAAACGCTCACGGCCGCAAAACGGCTCAACGCCATCACAGAACGCCCACCCAGTGTTCCTTTCCCTCTCGATGGCCACAAAGGACCGGTAACAGGTTCAATTGGCTTGAATAAGGTGAGCTATCAATACCCTGGTGCGGCACGAGAGGCGGTATCAAGGGTCTCGCTGGACATCACAGCAGGGCAAACCGTCGCGCTATTAGGTCGTACAGGTTGTGGTAAGTCGACCCTTATGAGCTTGCTGACGCGAGCATGGGATCCGACTCAGGGGCAAATTACACTCGATGGTGTTCCGTTGAGCGAGTGGGATGAGTCAAGGTTACGTGATGCTATGTCTGTGGTGACGCAACGGGTTGATCTCTTTAACGGCTCACTCCGCGATAATCTCATTCTCGCCCGTCCAAATGCCTCAGACTCGGCATTATCTCACGCATTGACGCAGGTCGGGTTAGCGCGTCTATTAGAAGGGCAAGGCTTAGACACCTGGCTAGGCGATGGTGGACGCCAGTTATCAGGCGGTGAGCGCCGTCGTTTAGGTATCGCGCGTGGTTTATTGCATTCGGCCCCGATTATGCTCTTAGATGAACCGACAGAAGGCTTAGATGTGCAAACTGAAGCCGAAATCCTGTCTTTATTGAAAACCCATTGCCAAGACAAAACAGTGGTGATCATTACCCATCGTCTTGTTGGCTTGGAGCAGATGGACACTGTCTGCTTAATGGATGCCGGTCAGATTGTTGAACAAGGGACGCATCAGTCATTGATCGATGCCAATGGACGCTATGCACAATTGATGCATCGGCTGTAAATCAGAGAGCACACGATGACCCTCTATTTGCCTCCTTTAGCGCAAGATGACGTTCGTTTTCCTCCCGTCACCGAGGCGCTAGATCATCCCGATGGCTTGCTTGCCATCGGGGGGGATCTTAGCCCTGCTCGGCTAATGTCTGCGTATCGCAACGGGATTTTCCCGTGGTTTGGTGAAGATGACCCGCTGTTATGGTGGTCACCCAGTGAGCGGGCCATCATTCAGCCAACCGAGTTTCACGCCAGCAGAAGTTTACAAAAAGCAGCGAGAAAGTCCGGAATGACGGTTACCTTGAATCAGGCCTTTGAGCGCGTTATTGCTATCTGTGCCGAGATTCGAGGGCCGGAGCAAACTTGGATCACGCACGAAATGCAAGCGGCCTATTGCCAGCTTCATCATCAAGGTGATGCCCACAGCGTGGAAGTATGGCAAGGCAATACATTAGTCGGCGGATTATACGGTGTGTCGGTGGGGGCCATTTTCTGCGGTGAGTCCATGTTTTCAAGCACAACGAATGGGTCTAAATTCGCGCTGTGGCAATTCAGCCAATATTTTGCTCACCAAGGAGGGCAATATATTGATTGCCAAATGATGACACCGCATTTAGCGTCATTAGGTGCGCAACCTTGGTCACGTCATACGTTTATCGACGCACTTCACGCACATCGTGACCGCCCTATTGCTGATGGCTACCCACCGCAACATCTTGCCGATTGGAGAATAACATGAGTGTTGGAATCCAAGTTGGCGTCACACCAGGCGCTGATTGCCAGTATCTTACTGATCAAACTGAGCAACTCGCGGTGGTGATGTCTCCAGAATACCATCAACGCGAACGTTATGGCGCGCTGTTAGCGGCAGGCTTTCGGCGAAGCGGTCATCTCATCTACCGTCCTCATTGCCCTTCTTGTCAGGCTTGCCAAGCGTTGAGAGTCGATGTCGACCATTACCGCCCATCAAAAAGTCAAAAGCGGCATCGCAGCCAGCTCAAGCGCCTCACTATGCACGTCAGTGACCAGTTAGATGACCATTGGTTCGAGTTGTATGACCGCTATATCACCGCCCGTCACTCAGAGGGCAACATGTATCCGGCCAAACGGCAAGACTTCTTAGATTTTATCCATAGTGATTGGCTAACCCCGCGCTTTATTCATCTGTACCAAAATGAAGAACAGCGTTCACGCTTGATCGCCGTGGCAGTGATCGATGTGGTGGATGACGGCCTTAGTGCCTTATATACGTTTTTTGACCCCCAGCACCGATTTTCATTAGGACGTGTGAGTATTCAAGCACAACTCCAGCTAGCAAAATCGATGCAGTTACCTTGGCTGTATTTGGGCTACCAAATCGATGCCTGCGCCGCGATGCGCTATAAAGCGGACTATTATCCCCACCAACGCTTTATTAATCAGCAGTGGCGGGCCTTTTCCTGGCCAGTTATTCCACAATAGTCGCTATTTTTTCTAGCAAGGTGCGCCCCAACAGGGTAAAATTCGCACCCGAACTTTACAGACTTTCAGAATAGAGGCATTATCTGTCGGTCAAAAAATTGGCTATCAGAATAAGCCTAAGAGGATTCAATGGCAAAAGAAGACGTAATTGAAATGCAAGGCACCGTATTGGATACGCTGCCTAACACTATGTTCCGCGTAGAACTAGAAAACGGTCACGTGGTGACTGCCCACATTTCAGGCAAGATGCGTAAGCACTACATCCGCATCCTGACCGGCGACAAAGTCACTGTTGAAATGACCCCTTACGATTTGTCGAAAGGTCGCATCGTTTTCCGTTCGCGTTAATCCTCCGAACGCGGTCAAAAAAACCCGGCTCTCAGGCCGGGTTTTGCTTTGGTGAACGCTTACTTTAATGAACACTTACGTGAGCAACTGCCGTTACGCTGGCTCCATTTGATCACTGAACTGGAAGTCCAAGCGGTTGTTTTTCAATACCACTCGAACCGTTCCTCCATTGACCAAACAACCAAAGAGCAGTTCGTTCGCTAATGGTTTTTTCAGATTATCTTGAATCACACGCCCCATCGGTCGCGCACCCATCGACTTATCGTAGCCCTCTTCTGCCAACCACTGTTTGGCTTCCGATGTCACTTCGAGTGAAACACCTTTAGCATCCAGTTGCGCTTGCAGCTCAACAATAAATTTATCCACCACTTGCAAGATGACCTGCTCATCCAAGTGATTGAACCAGATGATATTGTCGAGACGATTACGGAACTCAGGTGAAAATACCTTTTTAATTTCCGACATTGCATCATGGCTGTGATCCTGCTGAATCAAACCGATGGACTTACGTACCGTTTCCGCCACCCCGGCGTTGGTTGTCATCACCAAGATAACATTACGGAAATCGGCTTTGCGGCCATTGTTGTCAGTCAGTGTGCCATTATCCATGACTTGGAGTAACAAATTAAACACGTCAGGATGCGCTTTCTCGATCTCATCAAGCAGCACCACACTGTAAGGATGCTTAATCACCGCATCCGTCAGCAGGCCGCCTTGATCGTAGCCAACATAACCTGGTGGTGCACCAATCAAGCGGCTGACGGTGTGACGCTCCATGTATTCGGACATATCAAAACGTTGGAGTTCAATGCCCATGGCACGCGCAAGCTGCACGGTCACCTCTGTTTTGCCCACACCTGTTGGCCCAGCAAACAAGAACGACCCCACGGGTTTGTTATCATCACCCAAGCCGGCACGACTGAGTTTAATCGCCTCTGACAATGCCGTGATCGCAGTATCTTGCCCAAACACCAACATCTTAAGTTTGTCGTCTAGCGACTGCAGCACATCTTTATCGGAAGAAGATATCGACTTCTCCGGGATCCGTGCCATTTTTGCAATCATGGTTTCAACATCAGGCACGTTGACGGTTTTTTTACGCTTACTCGCAGGTGCCATTCGGCATCGCGCGCCCGCTTCATCAATCACGTCAATCGCCTTGTCAGGAAGGTGGCGCTCATTGATGTATTTTGCCGACAACTCAACCGCCGCACGAATCGCTTTGTTGGTATACCGCACTTCATGATGAGCTTCGTATTTCGGTTTCAAGCCCATCAAGATCTTGGTGGTATCGTCGATAGACGGCTCCAACACATCAATTTTTTGGAAGCGACGCGCCAATGCACGCTCTTTCTCAAAGATAGAGCCGTACTCTTGGTAGGTTGTCGAACCAATACAACGTAACTTACCGCTGCTCAGTAGCGGCTTGATCAAGTTTGCAGCATCGACTTGGCCGCCACTTGCCGCACCCGCGCCAATGATAGTGTGGATCTCATCAATGAAAAGTACGGCATGATCTTCTTTCTCAAGCTGCTTTAAAATTGATTTAAAGCGTTTCTCGAAATCACCGCGATACTTGGTCCCCGCCAAGAGCGAGCCAATATCTAGCGAATAGATGACGCAGTCTTTAATGACATCGGGCACTTGGCCTTCGACAATGCGCCACGCCAGCCCTTCGGCAATCGCTGTTTTACCCACGCCGGCTTCCCCCACCAGCAATGGATTGTTCTTGCGACGACGGCACAGCACCTGAATGGTTCGCTCAAGCTCTTTGTCACGACCAATCAAGGGATCTATGCCACCGACGCGCGCCAACTGGTTTAGGTTGGTAGCAAAGTTTTCTAAGCGATCTTCACCTGGGTCGGCGCCCGCTTCTTCTGTCCCCATATCGCTACTGGGAAGATCTTCACTGTCGTCTTTGGTGGTGCCGTGAGAGATATAGTTCACCACGTCTAAGCGGCTGACATCATTTTTCTTCAACAAATAAGCCGCATGCGACTCTTGCTCACTGAAGATAGCGACAAGCACGTTCGCACCACTGACTTCGCTGCGCCCCGATGACTGAACATGGAACACGGCCCGTTGCAAGACGCGCTGGAAGCTCAACGTGGGTTGTGTTTCTCGCGACTCATCATCCGCCGGGATCAGCGGTGTGGTTTGTTCAATAAACGCGTCGAGTTCTTTGCGTAGCGCCTCCAGATCAGCTCGGCATGCCACCAGCGCTTCATGCGCCGCCGCATTTTCGATTAACGCGAGAAGCAGGTGCTCCACCGTCATAAATTCGTGGCGTTTTTCACGCGCACGTGCAAACGCGCCGTTCAAACTTGCTTCAAGTTCTTTGTTAAGCATAAAGGCACCTCCCTCAAAAACCGCGCTAAAGCGTGATGAAGCAGCTTACGCTTTCTCCATCGTGCACAGTAGCGGATGGCCATGCTCTTTGGCATACATCATTACCTGTGCCACTTTCGTTTCAGCGACCTCGGCAGTAAACACACCGCAGACCGCTTTTCCTTCATAGTGCACCGCCAGCATGACTTGTGTCGCTTTGTCCACATCCATGGCAAAAAACGTCTGGAGCACTTCGATAACAAACTCCATGGGAGTGTAGTCATCATTGTTGAGCACCACCTTGTACATCGATGGCGGTTGTAACTTAGTTTTTTCTGACGCCTCAAGCTCTGCGTCAGGCAAACCCCATTGATTCCAATTACTCATAACCACTTCAATGCATTGTTAGGGTATCAAGGCTCATTGTGTGGCGGGGCAGCACTGCCATCCACGAATCCCGTCCACCTGTCTTTAAAGTTAAGCTACAGATTGTATTCCAGCAACCTTTTCAATGCGAACATCGTTTGTCTGAGCAATTGTTAATCATGGTAGTGCTTTATCGTTGCACATATATATAGGGTGAAACACGCAAATTCGTTCACTGACTATGCCAAAGCCCATGAAAATGTGTTACCAACCGGGTGCCTGTATGCGTGCACAAAAAAAAAGGCAGACATACACCTACCCGATGGGCTATCACCACGCAAGCAGGATCATATGTTCGCTTATCCTGTGTTCTTTCTTCTTACAATTATTCAATAAACCTTCATGTTTACGCATTTGGCGCTAACACTCATTCGTAAACTCGATACCGCGCCGGCAAACAACGTCAAATCACAACAAAAAACAAAATTCTCAAACAAAATATTATTAAACAATGTGTTATATAAAACAAACC
>NZ_MUFG01000014.1:0-78539 GCF_001996065.1 Salinivibrio sp. MA351
GGATGCAATGGAGATAGCGATCCAGCAAGGATGGCCGCTTAAGCAAGCACAAAACGTCGCTGAGCTCTATGAGCAGGCGTTTGGGATGAAGTTCGCACGGGCAATCCCCAATCAGGCAGCGCGCGTGGAGGTGTTGTCCCAGTGTTTTGTCCCAGACTTTTCGTTTGCCGCTATGCAAAACGGCAAGGTGGTGGGGTTAGCTGGGTTTCAAACCCAAACCGGCGCACTGACACAGGGCATGGGCGCGAAACAGTTGATCGATAGTTTGGGGACCATCGAAGGCATTTGGGCCTGCGCGATATTGGCGCTGTTTGAGCGTAAAGCGGCACACAATGAATTGGTGATGGATGGCATTGCTGTTGATAGCGCGATACGAGGTCAGGGGATTGGTTCCCAATTACTGGATGCCATTCTCGATTATGCCCAAGCGCATGGCTTTGAAAGCGTTCGATTAGATGTCATTGATAGCAACCCCAGAGCCCGCAAGCTTTATCAAGCCAAAGGATTTGTCGCTACCAAAGAAGAGCGCTTTCCGCACCTAAAATGGTTAGTCGGCTTTTCAGGCGCCACCACCATGGTCAAGGCGCTGAACTAAAACAACAAGAGAGACAAGGATGTTTATGATTGAAACACGTCGACTTGTGCTGCGTGACATGCAGCCGAGCGATGAAGAGGCGTTTGTTCACTTCACGCAACACCAGAAGTACCAGCGTTTTTATAGCGAAACGGACTGCCAGCCAGAGACATACCGAGACTTACACGCGCGCTTTATCGAACAAGCCAACACAAATCCACGCGTGGCTTATCAGTTAGCGGTTATCTGCAAGCAATCAGAAAAATGTATAGGCACCGTCGGTTTAAGGCTTGAGGACAACCATCAAGCTTCTATCGGGTGCGGCCTAGCTGTAGAGGTGCAAGGCGCGGGGCTAATGAGAGAGGCGGCTGTCGCGCTGGCCAACTTCGGTTTTGAATGTCTGGGTGTGCATCGGTTATACGCTGAGACCATTTACGATAATCTTGCTGCAACCAAGCTTTGTCGTTCACTTGGCATGCGACAAGAGGCCCATTTTCATCAGCATCGTTTCTTTAAAGAACGGTGGTGGGATACGGTGGTTTACGCCATATTACGACACGAATGGGAGCAAGGATGATAAGAAAAGCACTACTTGGCGCACTGATGGTGACACTGCAAGCGTGTACGAGTGCGCCCGTTGATAATGAAACGACCGACGCCGCAGAATGTGTCGGTAGCACGGCGTTGCCAAGCGCATGGGCAGATAAGTTTGTAGCCGTGGACGATCCAGCGTTACTGGCGTCGTCGTTGGGTCAGCCATTGGAAGGGAAGCTTTGCCAAGGCAAGGTATATCAGGCGACTGAAGGGGTGACAGTATATCGCGCGTGGAATAGCACCAACCCGCATAGTCAGTTTGGTCACTGGTGGGCGTTATCACAACCGTCTGGCTTGGTGGCAGATTATCGCCAAGATTATGAGATTTGTTATCAATGGTCGCCGCTCGATAAATTGGTACAGTGCACCTTGCAACCGGGCGCAAAGGTTGTGGTGGGTAACGGTCAAAGTGCGAAATGTTCCGAGTATTTAACCTATCCAACCTCAAGTGCCCAACAAGTTTATCTGCAAGAGGCGGAGCAAGCGGTTCAACATTGTCAAACGTTTGATGCGGTGTTGCGTTGGCAGTGATGCGCGGCAATCAACAACTCAATCACATCTAGGTGGCGAGCGCTAAGGCGGTGGGATGACAGGCGGTCAATAAGTGTTTATTTCTCAATATCAATGAGATAGCCTAGTTCTATGATAGGAATTGGAACAAGCACATGGAATTAGTCGTCCCCACACTCAATCACCAAGCAGCCTTTACGCGCTTTTATGATGATTTTGCTCAGTTTGATCCCGAGAATGCCGATTACTATCGGCCGGGAAAAGATGATTTCGCCACTTACGTGACTCGGTTAACGGATGAGTCATTGGGTAAAAACCTTCGTAAAGGTTATGTGCCGTGTAGTCATTTTTGGCTGCTTGATGCTGAGCAACAAATCATTGGCGCGATTCGGATCCGCCATCACATCAATACGCCATTTCTATCTCAAGAAGCCGGACACATTGGTTACGATATTGCGCCGTCATATCGTGGACGTGGATATGGCAAGCAAATGTTAGCCTTAGCGGTGCCCAAGGCGAGCGAGCTAGGGATCACTCGCGCCCTAATTACCGCGAATGAAGACAATATGGCATCGCGCAAAGTAATTGAAGCTAATGGCGGCACGTTGGAAAACATCATTAATGGCGAAGTGTTCAATGAATCATTGGCGCGGTACTGGGTGGACATTAATGGATGATTCCCCGCGCGTGGACCAACTGGACAGTGACCGTCTGTTGCTGGTGGCGCCTAATATGGCCCATCAGCCTTTCATTTTAGAAGCCGTGTTGGAAAGCCAGCACACCCTTGCTCCTTTTATGGATTGGCTGCCGCACGCGCTGACCGAATCGAGCTCGATTGAAAACACCCAACAAGCGATTGATAACTTTGATATGTTTATTAATGAGCTACGCTACTCGATTTTTGAAAAATCGACGGGGCAACTGGTGGGTGTGATCAGCTTAATGATCCGTAATATCGCGATTCCTTACTTTGAAATAGGCTATTGGCTGCGGAGCTCTAAAGAAGGCCTTGGCTATATGAGCGAAGCGGTGAGGACGCTAGAGCGGTATGCGTTTAATGACCTTAATGCCAAGCGTGTCGAAATCAAAACCGCCTACGAAAATACCCGCAGCCGCGCGGTAGCCGAGCGTTGTGGGTATCATCAAGAAGCGATGCTTACCAACGACCGTATCCTACCTAGCGGCACGATTTCTAGTACTGTGGTATACGCCAAAGTGGCGGAATGCAATAAGACTGAGTGAGTCAGTTAATCTCGCCTTTTTTTTCATCGTCACGTAAAGTAGCGCTTTTATTGGCTAGCGAGGCTAGTCGTGTACGTTGTGCGCCCAACCAAAACGTGAGAACGAGTATGCAAGAACAACCGAATAACCCACTTCACGGACTTAGCTTACAAACCATTTTAACGCGACTGGTAGAACACTATAGCTGGTCCGGTCTTTATCAGCGTATTCGTGTGAATTGCTTTCATAATGACCCATCTATTAAATCATCGCTTAAATTTTTGCGCAAAACGCAGTGGGCGCGAGATAAGGTCGAAGGCTTGTATATTGATACCTTTTGCTAAGGGTAAAATACACGGGTTTTGTAATTTATTGATTTTAAATAACTGTCGCTAAGGTGTCGGGGCGCTGTCGTGGTAATGTCGCCCCCATTTTGCATAGTGTCGATAGGGAAGAGCACAAAGGAGCAAGGATGAACGTGAAAGCACTCAGAGTTCAAAAAGGGTGGTCGCAAGACCAATTAGCACAATTCAGTGGGCTCAGTGTTCGAACGATTCAACGTATCGAGCGCGGCCACAAACCCGGATTGGAGTCGCTGAAATCGTTGGCTGCTGTGTTTGATATCGACATTACTGATTTGCAAAAGGAGACAGACATGCAGGCAGATACTTCAATGAGTCCAGAAGAAAAAGCAATCACCAATCGCGTGCGCGCCCTGGGTGGGTTCTATTCTCACCTGACTCGCTATGTGGTCGTGATGGCGATTTTGTTTATTATCAACTGGCAAGTCAGCCCTGGCTATTACTGGGCTTGGTGGGCCGCAATGGGATGGGGGATTGCAGTGGTCAGCCACGGTGTGAATGCACTGGGCATTGTCGATCTCTTTGGTGACAAGTGGGAAAAGCGTCAAATAGAGAAACGCATGAACGCGCGGTCAAAGCGCTAACCCTTCCCTGATAACGCCGAGCGAATGTGCCTCGGCGTTTTTGTTTTTCACCAGATAACAACCATGTTTTACTGAGAGGCCGCTTGTCGCTGCTGGAAGCGCGTTGCGTGCTCGACTAGGCCCTTAAACAGCGTACGCTGACAGCCAAGGTAAAGCAAAAATTCTGGATGCCACTGTACGCCCAGTGTATAAGGGCGGTTGGGCGACTCTATCGCTTGTACAATACCATCTAAATCACGTGCGCTTACCGTTAAATCCTCGCCTAACTCGTTAATCGCTTGGTTGTGTAGGCTGTTTATTTTGCGCCTACCTTGCCCCAACCGTTGCTGTATATGGCCGTTAACATCACGCAATATACACAAGGTTTTCATCGGGAATATTGTCCAGCGATGAGAGGTTTTCTTGCGCTGTTCGCGTAAGCTTTGGTGCAAGGTGCCGCCTAAGCAAATGTTGAGAAGTTGCGCACCACGGCAAATGCCCAACAGCGGCTTTTGACTGGCTAACGCGCTTTTGATTACTGCGCTCTCTAGTTCATCACGTTCGGGATCGTAGTTTGGTTTCACTTCGGGCTCAGCAGCATACAGCACAGGTTCAACATCGTGGCCGCCTGTGATCACCACACCGTGATAATCATCAGGCTTAAATATTGAACCTGGCCGCAACTGCAGGGGCTGCCCGCCATAAAGACGCACCGCGGTGGCAACGAAAAAACGCGGTAAGAAGGCACCTTTGTCGGGGCCGGTTATTGCGATAACGGGTCTACCCATAGCGTATTCACTTTCTCCGCCCAGTTATTGGTAATGCGTGATAATGGATCGTTTAAGTGAGCAAGATAAGCATCACAGCAAGCTGTCAGTCGTTCTGGATCTGCGGCAAGTTTCTCTACTTCTACCCAATCATTCCATGCCTCATGGATCCCCCATTGTGGACGACTTACTTTGCTATCCGGTAAACGATAGTGAAACGTGGGGCGCGCTTTTGTCAGGCCATCATTGAGCGCCTGATTCACTTGTTTCTCATCGAGGTGAGTGAAGAGTGGCAGCATATCTAGCGCACGATTACGCGTCGGATTATCAGCAAGGTAATCGGCAATCAAGGTGTCGCGATCGGGCCAATAATCGTGCGCGAGAACACGCGTGATATACGCTTTGGGAAACGGATCGACATAGCTTGTGAGACGACGGGATAAATCAATATCGGCACGTTTAATTAGCCAATCATACAAGCATAAAAATGCTTTCAGATGCGCATTAATGGTGTGAGCGGATAAGTCGGGCAGTTCGGGATTAAGCTGCATCCCAAATGCATAGACAGGGCTGTCCTCTGTGCCTTCTGCACCTTGTTGTCGCAGAAACTCAATCAGTCTATCGACGTCTTGAAGTCGATCCAGCGGAAGCGGTGGGCTAACTATTTCGACCGGTACGACCATTTTAGCTGCCCATGCTAAAACTTCTTCCGCGGATTGGTCAATTTGATTGGCGAGAGTCTTCTCACTTCGATCGTTCCGTCCAAGGCGTTTTAGCTTGGCGTAATCAAGCTCTATGATCCAATCACCCGCATTGTCACCGGTTAGTTTTCGGTCGTAACGGCCGCCATGCTCAACCGTCAGGGATAAATGTTTTGCAACGAGCTGTGCAATGGTGTCTAGCTCCATACCACTCAATTCAAGTTCAACACCGACGCAGCGCGTTTCTCCCTCTGCATTGGTGGTATGAGGGGGTGTTTTTAACGGTGAAGGGGACGCATTCATCAATGGAGCCTCACTTATCGGATAAACATATGAAATACATGGGGGTCACGATACGCTGATTAAAGGGAAATCGCCTCGATTTGTTCGGGAATTAGCCTAAACAAATCGCAAATATAATGCTCTTTGGCTTTCATCAGCTAATACGATCTGCCGCCCAGCTTGTTAAAGCCATTCGTTTTACATCGGCAATGGCTTCATCTGGCAGTGAGCTTTTTATCCCAACTTGAATGGTGTCGTCATGATAAAGATAAAGCCGAGAGAGAAACTGCTCAAAAGGTAGCGACGCTTCGCCGTATTGTTCGCCTTTTCCTTGGGTGGAAACAATCACTTCGTTCCCCCAATCTTGGCCACTGTCGTTATTCGGGTTATAAAAATAGACCCGCATCACGTTGTCTTGATCGAATGCGACACGAATCAAAGTGACAGCGTGCCATCCAATGAATCGCCCCTGACTGCTTGTCACTGCAATTCCAACGGGTTGAGGATGAATGACAGGAATGTTGCCATTGTATAAAGGATGATAGCTACGATAAAAACGCTCGATAAAGCAATCGAAATCTTTGAGTAGGCCTGTTTTAACGTCAACCGCAATCATAAATTCGCGCCCGACATACCAGCCGTGAAATTCGGGGTTTATCCATTTGTGGGGATCTTGCTCTCGACTGACGCAGCAACGGCCCATTTCAATATAAAGCTTGTCGAGATGAGGGACGAGGACCACGGACACGGGATCGGTGTCAAACGGCAATGCTGTGCTTAGGCCTTGTAGCAACGTGTGTGAGTCCAATGTTTTACCTTCAAAGTGCATGCGTAAGCTTGTATTACAGGCGACTTGAACGATGCAGTTGAGTAGATAATCGGGATCATTATAGGCCCACATTGAGATGGCTCGAGCAGATTGGCAAGTTGGATTGTTTCCTTGTGCCACACCAAGCGGTTGACCAAGCACTGACATCACGCCTGCAAGAAGATGTACCCGCGCCGGCAGTTGATCGCCAAACGCGAGGGTTAGGCTGGCGGCAACATCCGGATGTAAATTTAAATAAATTTGCCGCCATAGACTCGGTGCGACGGGCGCGTCAAACAATACCCCACGCTCAAGCAGCATCGCCAGCCCATAGACTGCTTGTGCGGTCTGCGGATAGACAGCTTCTTGAATCAATGTGTGGACCAATTGACGATAGGTCACGAGACAATCTACCCCTGTATTACTGAGCCCTAGCGCGGTGGGGAGTATGTCACTGCCTTGGTTGTCGAGTAGCCAGCGTAAGAAGGTGGCGTGATAGTCAGACGCCAAGCCGACATCGTGCATCGCGCGTGCAAAGCCCATCGCCTCCTGTTGGAGGGAGTTGTTATCCATGGCGTTTAGTCGTTGGCAATAGGCATCGAGCCCCGGATCGTCATAGCAACCTTGAGTCGGGCCATATAGCGCGCTTACCAGACGGTCAATCCCGAGTTTTGCTTCACCAAGGTTGACTTGCTCTTGAGAAACAAGAATGGATATCTGGGTGATCATCGCTTTTATCGGATTGACCTGAATAGGGCGTTGGGCGAGAACACGCCAGACTTCATCAACTAACTCGCTAAGAATGGTTTCGTAGCCTAAATGCGTGAGAAGAAACCGGTATAGTGAACTGATAGCGGGTGCCATCTCACCAAGGCGGATACGACTAGTTTCGTCGGTGATCCCCATGATGAGTGACAAATTAAGACTGAGTACTTTGGCAAGAAACTGATGAGCCTCTTGGGCTGAGAAAGTCGAAGGGGGGCTCTTACCCTCAACAATAGCTAGCATTCTTAATTGGCTGAGGCAATCTAGTAGAACGGTGGCTTTGTCCGCATGTGCGAGTGTTGCCGGCACTAAATTGGGTAATAGGTATTCTGGGTGATCCCAGTCTGTACCTTCAAAGAGACCAGCTGCATTGAGCGTATGGATACGCGTATATAGAGCGCTAATGCCGTCCTCTTGCGTCAGGACTTGCTCACAGATATCAATCACGTGAAACTGGCAGCTTGGTTTATCAATTGAACTTGCCTGATCAAGCTGCACCACAGCATGATCAAGGTTTTTTAGTAAGCTCGACATATCAATGATGTTCTTTCCTGCGCTGTATCAGTGGCGCTTGCCAGCCCATGGATAGGCATGTGTTAACTACCTTCACCTGGGTTGGTCGTCAGCCTACAACGTCCTTTTGTGCCTGATTATAGTCAAACTACTATTACACACTTCAGAGAAAATAGTAACCATAAGCCCCCTTGACCACTATCGCTACTGGCGCAAAGCTTGTAACTTAAGGGTGAAAATTCAACAGTTTTAACAACAAAACAAAAAATAACATCATTCAGGGAGTGAAGTATGACGAAGCAGGTCGTGGTGTTAGGGGCCGGAATGGTCGGTGTATCCGTGGCTTGGCATTTACTTAAACGAGGGTATGCCGTCACCTTGATCGATCGCGTGCCTCCAGGGCAAGAAACATCGTTTGGCAATGCAGGCATTATTCAACGTGAAGCCGTTCGGCCCTATGCCTTTCCGCGTGATCTCACCACTTTGCTGCGGGTGTTGCCGAACCGTGCGGTGGATATTCGCTATCGTCCTAGCAGTGTGATTCGAGCGGCTCGCGCGTTATTGCAATATTGGCATTACTCCAGTGATAAGCATTATCGAAAGCTTGTCCCTGAATACGCAGCCTTGATAATGCAATCACTCGATACGCATGATGAGATGATACGGTCTGCGGGGGCGGAAGCGTTAATTCGCAAAGCCGGTTACCTTAAACTGTTCCGTACCCAAAAAGCGCTTGATGAAGAACTGACAAAAACAGCGTCTGACAGCACGCTATTCGGTGTTGAGTTTGATGTGTTAAACCGTCAACAGCTTGCACAGCGAGAGCCGAGTTTGTCTCCGCCTATTGTGGGGGCGATTCATTGGAAGCAGCCTTGGACCGTCACAGATCCCGGCGCCCTGGTCGAAGCTTACGCCGCGGATGTAAAATGCAAAGGAGGAACCATTAAACATGCTTCGTTAACAGGCTTAACACGGCAAGGCTCGGGATGGCTCATTCAAACCACCAAAGAAAGCCTACACGCTGACCAGGTGGTGATGGCGATGGGGCCTTGGTCATCGTATTGGTTGGATCAACTGGGAATTCAGGTGCCTTTGTTTGCTAAACGTGGCTACCACATGCACTATGCATGTAATAAAAAAGCACCACTGAACCATTGGCTTATGGATGCGGAAATCGGGTACCTCTTGGCGCCGATGCGTGCTGGTGTTCGCCTGACGACAGGCGCGGAACTGACAACAGTGGATGCGCCAGTTAACGAGAGCCAACTTAATGCCGCTGAACAGGTTGCGCGTTCGCTTTATCCGCTTGGTCAGCGTCTTGATGCATGCCCTTGGAAAGGTGGGCGTCCTTGCCTACCCGATATGAAGCCCATGATCGGCCCGGCGCCAGACCAAAAGGGATTGTGGTTGGCATGCGGTCATGGTCATCAAGGTTTTACCTTGGGCCCCGTGACCGGAAAATTGTTGGGACAAATGATAGATGAGGAACACACGGATATTGATATGCATCCGTATCGTGTCGATCGCTTTTAGTGGTCGGCTGCTGAGTTTGTCATCATTCCCACGCTATGAGGGATCGAAAACGCTTAAGTCGACGTAAACCCGTTTGCTTTACAGGCTAATACTGTAAGACAATGAATAGCTTGGCGAATCCTTTTTTTAATGACAATGACGATAAATAGGGTTCAGCCATTGATGTGACGTGAACGTTTAGATAGGACCACTGATGCACCAGGCGTTTTTCTCCAAAACTAAGCCCGCCATTGTCGTGCGCGGCCCAGAAGATCAGTCATTTATCGCGCTACTCGAAGCTCGGCTGCGAGATCACGGCTGCGATGTGACTGTGATTGGCCCTGATGATCCAATGCCCGATTGGGATGCTGTGCAATTGATTAGCTGGGTGCCTGAGGGAGAGACGCAAATGACAACCTTGCGCTGGTTGAGCGAGCAGTGCCCGTTTATTGCTTTAATGGCAAGTCAAGCGGCGGCTGATCGCGTGGCCGCGCTGAATGCCGGGGCGGAAGATGTGCTATCTGCCCCTATTGATATTGATGAGTGTATGCTGCGCACCGCGATTGCGATGCATCGCCGCCATGCGATGGTGGTGATCAAAGAGTCATCAGGCCAGCTGCAAGTTGATAATCTCTGGATGCACCAAGACACACACCAAGTCAGAGTGGATGACCAAGCGGTCAAATTAACACCCATACAATTCGAACTCTTGTGGCTTCTTGCGCAGCATAAAGATACTACGTTGAGTAAGTCACTCCTTTATCGTCAGGTGCTTAAAAAAACGTTTACGCCTGATGATCGCAGTCTCGATATGCATTTAAGCCGTGTTCGGAAAAAACTCGCTGACGCTGGACTGCCGCCTGAGCGCTTGCAAACCGACCACGGCAAAGGCTATTGCTTTATTTAATGGCGTTTAAGCTGAGCGTGACAGCGCAAGTCGCCAGCGACCAGGATGGGGTAAGCGAGGCAACAGCAAGCCGGCAACAACAATCGCAATCCCTAAAACTTGGATTTGGCTGACCGCTTGTCCCATCAAGAACGCGGTGAGTACTGCAAACACCGGTACAAAGTTAAAGAATAGGGCAGCATTGGCTGAGCCAAGGTGGCGTACACCGTTAAGCCAGAGCAAATAGCCCGCGACGGTGCCTAGCACACCGATATAAAGTAACTCTGAAACCGTGATTGGGCTGGCGGTTATCACCTCACCAAAGGGATGTACATTAGGTGTCATCGCACACATCACGCCGATGACCGTGGCGCCACTGAGCATACCCAAAAAGGTATAGGGGATGACAGGCATCCAACGACCAATCCCTTGGCTGAAAAAGGTATAGGCACTCCACGCGAACATGCCGGTGAAAATCATCTGATCGCCTTGATTAAAGTTGAGGTTGCGTAAAACATCCCACTGTCCGTCGGTGATCACCAATAATACCCCCGATAAACTGACCACCAAACTGAAAACTTGCCCTTTGCGCGGAAGTGCGCGTATTGCTACGCAGGCAATGAAAGAGGTGACTAACGGGCTGAGCGCCATAATTAATGAGCCGTTGGTGGCTTGGGTATATTCAAGCCCGGTAAACAAGCAAAGATTTAACCCTCCAATGCCTACAGCACTGACGGTAGTTGCCCATAGCCATTGTTTGCCACTGAGATGGGGGATCTTGGCTCGGGTTGCTTTGAGATACAGAGCCAGACAAATGGCCGCGATCCCAAATCGCCAAAAAACAAGCGTGAGTGCACTGACCTCATTCAAAGCATCCTTACCGATGGGAAAGGTGCTGCCCCAAAAAAACGCACATAAAATGAGTAGGGCGATGGCTTTCCAAATCGACGTTGTATTCATATCAATACCTGACTTATTAAACGATGTGCGCTAGTGTATAAGTTTCAAAATTTGAATAAACCGGCAATATCAGAACGGTAAATGCCAATAATGAAACTTAACTATTCGCTAGACGATTTACGTTACTTTTGTACTGTTGCCCAGTTAGGCAGCTTTAAAGCCGCAGCGCAACAGCTGTCGATGCCTCAATCGACCTTAAGCCGGCGAATTCGTCAACTTGAGCAGGATCTGGCCTTGCGGTTACTCAACCGTGATGCCCATCGTATCTCGCTCACGCAAACGGGTCATCGCTATTTCGAACGCGCTGCGAGTCTTTTTGATGAACTGAACGCGGTCAGTGATGAACTCTTGAGCGAAAAGCAGCATCCTAAAGGTAAGATCCGTGTTAGCGCCCCTATTAATGCCGGTAAACAGTTTTTACGCGCTGTTTTGTTTGATTTTATGCGCGCCTACCCAGAGATTCAGCTTGATCTGAGTTTTTCTAACACACTGGTTGATATTGAAGGCGAAGGAATGGATGTGGTGTTTCGGGTCGGTAATCCGGTCGTGGAAGATTGGATCGCACGGCCATTAACCGATATTCACTTTATTGTCTGCGCGAGTCCAGGTAGTGATTATGGTCAGCTTCAATCACCAAAAGAGCTGGTGGGCAAACCTGTCGTGCTGTGTCACCCAATGACCGTTTGGCAGCTAGAGCACGACACAACCGGTGACGCTTATGACTATCAAGCCACGACGGGTATTCGGGCTGAAGTTGACGAAATTCAAATGCTGACCCATGCCGTGCAGGCAGGCTTTGGGATGGGCTACATTCCTGACTACTCCGCATTACCGTTGATTGAACAAGGAGCGCTACAACGGGTGTTGCCATCATGGCGGAGCCAAGCACGAACGCTGTTTTTGTTGTATCGCGATCGGGAGCACGTGCCGCTGCGGGTGCGGTTGCTGGTGGAGTTCGTGCTCGCGCGGTTTGTTGGATAATGAAATCAGGCCACAGTGTTTTGCGCTGTGGCCTGATGTGGGAAGGTTAGGCGTCGTGGTTTGTTTCCGTTGATACCATATGTTCAGTTGGCGTCGGCGTAATCGCTTTGGCTAAGAACAAGTACATCGCGGGTACCACGAACAGGGTGAACAAGGTGCCCAGTGTCATCCCACTGGCAATCACTAACCCCATGGCAAAACGCGCGCCTGCACCGGCTCCTGAGGCAATCAAGAGCGGGATCATGGCGAGAACCGTCGCGGCCGTTGTCATCAAGATAGGGCGTAAACGGATCGCTGTCGCTTCTTCAATCGCCTCGCGCTTCGTGCGCCCATCTTGCTGTAACTGATTGGCGAACTCGACGATTAAGATACCATGTTTTGCAATTAGCCCCACCAAGGTGAGCAAACCGACCTGGGTATAGATATTCAGCGTGGTAAAACCAAGGCTGATAAATATCAATGCCCCACACACACTCATGGGGACCGTGACCAAAATAATGATCGCGTTTTTAAACGACTCAAACTGCGCCGCCAAGATTAAGAAAATCACCACCAGGGCAAAGAAGAAGGTGACGACCAGTTGTTGGCCTTCGCTCATAAATTGCCGCGATTGCCCTGCATAATCGACACTGAACCCAGCTGGTAATTCGGTTGCGGCGATCTCTTGTAATACACCTAGCGCTTCGCCTAAGGGGACACCTGGACGTGGGACGCCCGAGATTTTAACCGCATTGAGTTGTTGAAAGCCTCGCAGCGCTTGTGGCTGAACGCTTTCTTCTAAGGTCACTAAGGTCGAAAGTTGGATCAGTTCACCTTCTTGGTTGCGGGTATAAAACTGACGCAGTTTATCTGGCGTAAGACGTTCACTACGCGCGACTTGTGGGATCACACGGTATGAGCGATTATCCAGTGAAAACCGTCCAGCGTCGGCACCGGATAACAGTGAGCCCATGTCGGCCGCGAGCTGTTGCATGCTCACACCCATCAAAGCGGCCTTTTCACGGTCGATGTTGACCGTTTGCTTTGGACGGTCGATACTTAGATCGGTATCCACAAAGATAAAGCGTCCACTTTGCATCGCTTTGCCAACGATATTATTAGCGACTTCATTGATGGCTTCATAAGGTTGGGTCGAGCCAATAATAAACTCAACCGGTGTCCCACCGCCTGGAGACGGTAATGAAGGTGGCACCAATGCAAAACTACTTAAGCCTGGCTGGCTCTCCATAAAGGGCTGAATTTCGTTTTCTAAAATGGCTTGGGTACTGCGTTCACGTTCATCCCAAGGGGCAAGCACAATACCAGCAATGGCATTATTGGTGCCGCCTGAGCCATTAATAATAAAGACATTATCAATTTCTGGCACATCATCAATAAGCCGGTTTAATTCGTCTGTGCTGGCAGATAGCGCATCCAGTGTGGTTTGGCTATCGGCCTCCAAAATAGAGAAGACGAACCCTTGATCCTCTGCCGGTTCTAATTCAGAGGGGCTGGTGATAAACAAAAAGTAGCAGGATACCAACACAATTGCGCCAAAAGTAAGCACAACGCCGTTAGTATTTAGCAAACTATGTAGGGTACGTTTATAGCGACGGTATAAACGATCAAATTGTTTATCTAACCAATGTTCAAGAGAATTCTCTTTCGCCGCTTTATCGGCTTGATAAGGTTTGAGTACATAGGCACACATCATCGGTGAAAGTGTTAGTGCGACCACTCCCGACAAAATCACCGAGGCGGCGAGGGTAAACGCAAATTCGACAAACAAGACACCGGTTAACCCCCCGACAAAGCCAATGGGCAAGAATACCGCGACGAGCGTCGTCGACATGGTAATAATCGGCCAAGCTAGCTCACGCGCCCCCTCAATGGCGGCCTCTGTTCGACTCTTTCCTTCTTCAATATGGCGGTGGACATTCTCCAGCATGATAATCGCATCATCGACCACCACGCCAATCGCGAGAACCATTGCCAACAAGGTGAGCAGGTTGATGGAAAAGCCTAATAGAAACATCAAGAAGAAGGTGCCGATTAATGACACCGGAATGGCGACCGCCGGAATAATCACCGAGCGCAATGATCCTAAAAAGCCATAAATAACGAAGACCACAATCGCTAGGGCGAGAATAATCGATATCACCACCTCATCAATGGCATTATCAATATACTCGGTGGAATCATAAGCGATATAGGCTGATAAGCCTTGCGGTAGTTGGGGGATAATATCCGCGTCCCAAACCTCATTGACTGATTCAATAACATCAAGGGCATTGGCATCCGGGGACACTTCAATGCCGATAAAGGTGGCATCTAATCCGTTAAAGTTAACGGACGTTTGATAACTTTCTGCACCTAATTCAACCGTCGCGACATCCTCTAAACGTACTACCGATTGGCCATCGCTGCTGATCACCAGATCTTCAAATTGTCTGACGTCATGAATGTCTGTGGCAGCGTTTAAATCTATCGCGACATCTTGGCCTTTGGTGCGTCCAAGCGTTGCCAGAACATTATTATTGCGCAGTGCAGCAACGACATCCGTGCCGGTAAGATCGTATGCAGCGAGCTTGACCGAATCGAGCCAAACCCGCATCGCAAAGCTGCTAGCACCGAGTACATTGGCGCGTTGTACGCCGGGAATTGTAGAAAGTTGCGGCTCAACCACACGCACCAAGTAGTCGGTAATTTGGTTATCACTGAGTACCTCAGAGTAAAAGGCGAGATACATCGCCGCCACGGTTTCACCGACTTGCAAGGTGACCACGGGTTCACGCGCATCTTCAGGCAGCTCAGACCGTACCTTGTTGACCTGTGCGGCAATTTGCGTGAGTGCTTCATTAGGGTCGTAATCAAGACGCAAATAGGCCTCGATAGTGCTGACGCCTGCCGTCGACGTCGAAACCAAGTAATCAATCCCTTCTGATGCGGCAATTTCACGCTCCAGCGGTGTGGTAATAAATCCTTGAATCAAATCGGCATCTGCACCGATATAGGTGGTCGACACGCTGATAACCGCATTCTTAATTTCCGGGAACTGGCGCACATTCATGTCGGTGATGGCGCGTAAACCTAGCAAGATAATGAACAGGCTAACGACGGACGCTAATACGGGTTTCTTGATAAATACGTCGGTAAATCGCATCGAATAGCTCCTATTGATTCACAACGTTGGGATCAAGATCTTCGCTGGGCTGAACACGCGGATTATCACTGATCTTCACGTTACTGCCGTTGCGCAGCTTGAGCAATCCGGAAGTCACGATGCGATCGCCGCTTTCCAGGCCATCCTCTATCACAATCATGTCACCGCGGCGTGCGCCGGTTTGAACAAAACGCTGTTGCACCGTCAGTGCATCATCTTGTTCTTGAATCACGAAAACGGCGTTGCCATAGGGGTTAAATTGAATCGCGGTTTGTGGCGCCAGTAAGACATTTTGCGTTTCTTCACCTTGATCAAGACTCACGCGTGCAAACATGCCCGAGCGTAAAATGGCGTCTGGATTGTCAAAGGTGGCCTGAATGTCAACACTGCGGCTCGATTGGGTAACGACAGGAGAAATAGCGGTGACTGTGCCACTAAACGTTTGTTCAGGTCGCGCCGTGATAGTGGCTGAGACTGTTTGGCCATCTTGCAGGGTACTAAGCTGTTGCTCGGGCAGGGTAAAATTAAGATGAATCGGATTCACTGAGGTCAGGGTTGCGACCACTGAACCTGGAGCAATTAATTGACCAAGACTGACTTTACGGATGCCAATAATGCCATCGAAAGGGGCGGTTAGCGACTTTTGTGCAATGCGCGCTTGTTGGCTATCAACTGCTGCATTTGCTTGTTTAGCCTCACTTTCTTTACGTTTGAGTTCCGACTCTGATACGTTTTTGTCTCTGTAAAGGCGTTGGTAACGTCGCATCTCTAATTGTGCTAGTTCAGCCACAGATTCGAGTCGGCGCAACTCTGCTTGATCAACACTGGCATCGAGTGTCAGCAGCCGTTGCCCTTTTTTTACTGGGGTCGCATTATCAAAGAAAATATCATCGACAATGCCGTTTGCTTCGGTGGTCAACTGGGTTTCATTAATCGCGGCAAAACTACCAATGGTAGTTTGTTGTTCACGCCATGGGTGCGTCGACACTGTGGTGGCTGTGACAGTCGCCGTCGGGGCAGGCATATTGTCAAAAAATTGATTCATAAAATGATCACCCACCATTTTGTAGGCAAAAATCCCACCAAATACGAGCGCACACGCGACTAACATCAGAATTAAACGCTTTGTCATAAAAAGTCCCTGAAAAAAATCCATCACCGACCGTGGTCAGCGCATAAAACGCAAACGCAAAAAGGTAGGCTTACCTTACAACGGTACGTCGAATTGACTAATACAAACCATATCACTGTTTGGTTCATTGGTTGGGAGTAAATTGATGATTTTGTGGAGCTGTTCAGGCTAGAGTCATAAACCTTGGCCTATAAGAAGGAATCGTTACAACTCAACATCAAACCCACCTGTTTTCATCCGTTTTGATGCCTTCGCTGACTAAAATAAAAGCAAACAGTTCCCTGAACTTGAAAGTAAATAGAAATGAGACTAGTTATCGTTTATGTTCCGGTGTGTTCAAATAATCGTTAGCTACAGGAAGTCTCATGTTGAAGAAACAGCCCCTTGCCGTTTTTGTGGCTGTCGCTCTGTCACCCCTAGCCAGTACAGCAGCGACCAATACCACGGAACAGGTTGATGAAATTTACGTTATTGAAGGCCAGCAGGCCCGTTTTAAAGCCAATAGCAATGAAACTGCAATGCGTATGGATGTCAGTCAACTCGAAACAGCCGGTCAAGTGGCGGTCATGGATCAAACCTTGATTCAAGAGCAAAACGCCACGACGTTAGGGGATGTGTTGGTGAATGACGCCAGCATTGGTGTGGGCGGTACGGACCGTAATCGTGAGATTTTCATGCTTCGCGGTTTTGAACTTGATACCGGAACAGGCTACCTGCGTAACGGTCAGCAGCAGTGGTCTTATTACCGCCATCCTGTAGAGCTGATGGAGCGCGTTGAGGTACTAAAAGGCCCAGCCGGTTTACTCTACGGTAAGTCCGCACCGGGCGGTCTGGTGAATATGGTCACCAAACGTCCGACCGCGGCGTTTCAAGCCTCGATAAGCCAAAAACTTGGCAGCGATGATTATCAACACACAGTGGCAGACGCTTCTGGCTCCTTAAACGAAAGCGGCACCTTGCGCGGGCGTGTGGTGCTGTCGAAACAAAGCGAGGGCTCATCACGTCGCTATGTAGATGGCAGTGAACCTGAGCTCGATCGCCAAGTCGCAGGCTTGATGCTTGACTATGACATCACCCCCGATACCCAACTTTCTCTTCATTATGATCGCGTGGTTGATGACAGTAACAGCGATAACGGCGCCAACATTATTAATGGTAAACCGCAACTGGGTAGCCAATTTATCTGGGAAGCGCCTTGGTCGTTCATGGACATTGATGTCGAGAACTATGGTCTTGATCTCGTTAGCCAATTAACGCCGGATTGGAAAGTCAAAGCAGGCTACAATCGCCAAGACTACAAACGTCATTACCATGAAGGATTCGGACAGCGTGAAACCTATGACGCCAATACCCAATCGTTCAAATACTTTGCCATGGACCGTCACGACAATTGGGTACTAGATACGGCTTATATTGATGTCACCGGTGCATTTCAGTTCGGGAATATCGATCACCAAGTGCTGATTGGCTCCAATGCGCTGCGTAATGACTATGTCGGTCAGCGTGTGATGGAGAAAAACCAAACCGCCGTGATTGGTGGTACGTATCCAGAGCCGGACATCCAGTATGGCACAGCAACTCCGCGTGATCCTGAACCTACTGATTCAATTGGCTTTTATGCGCAAGACTTAATGACATTGAATCCGCAGTGGCAGCTGCTTGCAGGGCTTCGCTACGATCGCGAAGAAAACGAAACCGATACTTACTATAACTTGCTACCGAAAGCGGCGGTGATGTATCACCCAGCCCCCGAACAAACCCTGTACGTCACTTATTCCGAGAGCTTTGAGCCGAAAAACCCGGTTGATAGTGATACCGATATTAATAACGGCATGGCGCTGGATCCGGTAAAAGGTAAGTTGTACGAGCTCGGTTACAAGCAAACGTTGCTAAACGACCAAGCTTTGTTTAGCGCGGCCGTGTTCCAAATTGAGCAAGAAAATAAGGTGGTTAAAGAAGCGATCACCGGATCAGACGATTATAACGCACGCACCACACAATTAGGTAAACAAACCCATAAAGGGGTAGAGCTAAACTTGGGCGGCCAGGTGACCGATAGCTGGTCACTGCATAGCTCTGCAACCTACTTGCATGCACGGACCGAAGATCCGTTTGACCCTAAGCATGACGGTAAACAGCCTGCTGATACACCCGAGTGGGGCGCCAGTATTTGGTCTCGCTATGATGTCGATAACCAAACCTATGTGAACGTGGGTGCGCGTTACGTCGGTGATCGTTATGGCGATACTAAAAATACCTATCATAAGCCAGGTTACACCACAGTGAATGCAGGTGTCGGCCACACGGTACAAACCAGTGAACGATCTGATCTAAAACTCACGGTGAATGTTAAAAACCTCTTCAACGAAAGCTATCTCGCCGGTGGTGTCCAAAATAAAACCACGCTGGGCGAAGAGCGCAAAGTCGTCCTCGGCGCGTCACTGCACTTTTAACTTAAACGGAACATTAATCACCAAGGCTCAGCATCGCTGGGCCTTTTTGTGTTGTCGCCGCCATATCGACTTAAGTTGAATAGCGCATGCTCGATGACATGCTAACGTGATCTAGTTATCTAGACACAGTCAGCAAGGAGTGCGTTATGTCATCTAATAATATCTACGATCTTGGCTTGGACAAAAGTCCAGCCAATTATCAAACACTGAGCCCGCTTTCTTTCCTTGAGCGGGCCGCCAGCGTCTATCCAGATTATCCGGCCAGCGTTCATGGCCATTTATGTTGGAGTTGGCAGCAAGTCGATCAGCGTTGTCGTCAATTTGCGTCGGCATTGACTCAAGCCGGCATTGGGCTGGGTGATACGGTATCGGTGATGGCTCCCAACCTGCCTGAAGTCTTTGAGTTGCATTTTAGTGTGCCGATGACAGGCGCCATACTCAATACCATTAATACCCGGTTAGAAGCGGAAACCGTCGCCTTTATCCTCGAACACGCGGAAAGCAAAGTGTTTATCGTCGACAAGGAAATGACGGAAGTGGCTAAGCGGGCGTTGAAGATGATTAAACACCGTCCGTTAGTGATTGCGATTGATGATCCCTTGTATCCGCATGGCGAATGCATCAGTGAAACTACCTACGAGACGTTTTTAGCAAAAGGGGATGGTGATTATCAGTACGCATTGCCAGACGATGAATGGCAGGCCATTTCACTTAATTACACCTCAGGCACAACCGGCAACCCCAAAGGGGTGGTGTATCATCACCGTGGCGCCCATCTGAATGCGGTAAGTAATGTGTTGTCATGGAACATGGATTCCCATCCCGTGTATCTTTGGACGCTACCCATGTTCCACTGTAATGGTTGGTGTTTCCCATGGACGGTGGCCGCAACGGCGGGGGTGAGTGTCAGCCTACGGCATGTGCGGGCCGAGCCTATCTTTGATGCGATAAAAACCCATAAAGTCACTCATTTCTGCGGTGCGCCCATTGTTCTTAATATGATCAACAGTGCTGATCCGGCGTTAAAATCTGGCATTAAGCATACCATCAAGGTCATGACCGCAGGTGCCGCGCCACCTGCCTCTGTGATTGAGGGCATGGAAGCGATGGGCATTGCTGTGACCCATGTTTATGGGCTCACCGAAACCTACGGTCCTTGCGTGGTGTGTGATTGGCAGCATCATTGGGATCACCTCTCCCAACAAGAAAAAGCGCGGATGAAAGCGCGCCAAGGCGTACGCGCGCCGATGCAAGGGGATCTGATGGTCGCCGATCCGGTGACGTTTAAACCGGTTGCAAAAGATGGTGGCACACTCGGCGAGATTTTTGTCCGCGGTAACATCGTAATGAAAGGCTACTTAAAGAACCCCAGCGCGACGGAAGATGCCATGAGTAACGGCTGGTTTCGCACTGGCGATTTAGCGGTGTGGCATGCCGATAATTACATCGAAATCAAAGATAGACTGAAAGATATCATTATTAGTGGTGGAGAGAATATTTCCAGCATTGAAATTGAAGATGTCTTGTATCGTCACCCCGAGATTGATGAAGTCGCGGTGATAGCGATGCCCGATGAAAAATGGGGTGAGGTTCCCTGTGCGTTTGTCAAAACGACCGAAGCATCAGCCGTGACCGAAGCAGACATTATTGCTTTCTGTCGTGACCAAATGGCGCACTTTAAAGCGCCTAAAAAAGTGATCTTTACAACACTCCCAAAAACGTCGACAGGGAAAGTGCAAAAATATGTACTGCGTCGTAACGTGAGTGAAAAGTCAGTGTAATAAAAAAGCGGTGGCGTCATCCCGTCACCGCTTATTAAGTCACGTTCAGGCCGTCAGTTGGGCGAGTTATCGCCTAACATCTGGCAAACCTATAGCTGCTTGAGTACGGCTTCAGCACTGGAAACGTCAAAGCTTTTCGGCGGCTCAACATTAAGCTGGGTGACGGTGCCATTTTCAATGATCATGGCATAGCGCTGTGAGCGAACACCGCCAAACTTACCTGAATCCATCTCTAGCCCAAGCGCCTTGGTAAAGCTCGCATCACCGTCGGCCAGCATATGAATCTGATTAGCATTTTGTGTCTCGCCCCAAGCCTGCATCACAAAGGCATCGTTAACCGATACGCAGGCAATCATATCGACGCCTTTTGCTTTAATCTCATCCGCTTTCACCACAAAACCCGGTAAGTGCGACTCTGAACAGGTTGGGGTAAAGGCCCCCGGCACCGCGAACAGCACAACCTTCTTGTTGGCGAAAAGGGCAGGGATGTCGTGGGTTTGCATGCCCTCAGCGGTGAGTTCACTGAGGGTAGCGCTCGGTAGAGATTGTCCTTGCTGAATCATGATGACTCCTTTAATCGTTGTATTATATTTCAATCACAGCATAACACGCGTAAACGTTAGCAAACACATCAGTGCCTATTCGAATTACCTTACAGACTGAGCCTGTTTATCACCGGATGCTTGGAGTAAACTATTCTCAATTCCATTGTATTCAATCAAATGATGCTTATGTCTTCTAATCACTCTTTTGCCAATGTTCACCAGGCTTACCATGCCCATGTCTACTACGAAGCCGACACCGAAGCGCAGGCGGATGTTATCTATCAATCGGCCGCTGCATCGTTACTGCCTATCGACCTTGGCCGTTTTCATCGCAAATGCGTCGGTCCACACCCAAAGTGGAGTTTTCAGATCGCCTTTGACAACGCCGCGTTCGATGAGGTGATGGCATGGCTTGAAGCGCATCGGGGCGATTTAACCGTCTTTTTGCATGGCGTGACGGGCGATGATTACATTGATCATACCGATCATGTGGGTTGGTTAGGGAAGTCAGTGGCACTCAAACTTGATATATTTAAGCCCAAGTCATGACCACGTATATCAACTATCCTGCGCTACTGATTTGGCAAGGGGATGACGAACTATCATACGCGCCAGACTCGGCGTCGCTCGGTCGACTGAGTGAAAACCTGATCACGGAAGACGATCGGTTGGTTGATAGCCAAGGCGTTTGCTGGTTGAGTCAAGACGGTGGTCAGCACTGGCAGCCAAGCGGGCAGACCATGCCGCTTGTTCAGCTCGTGACACATATCCAAGCGCATTATGCGCAGCTGGGTCAATGCTGTGTGAGAAAAATGCAATTTAAAGATAGGGCCACCGCCATGGCCAGTTTGGCGGTGCACTAGATTCGTGCCATCCGGCAAGGAGTGAGTGATGAGATTAAGATTAGGATTCGTGTTTCTGTTATCGACGATATTAACCGGCTGCCTTGGTATGCCTAAAGATGTGACGCCGGTAACCAATTTTGACCTCAACCGTTATTTGGGAACATGGCACGAAGTGGCAAGACTTGATCACTCGTTTGAGCGTGGCTTATCCGATGTGACGGCAACTTACTCGTTGCGTGAAGACGGTGGCGTCAAAGTAATCAACCGAGGCTTTAGCCGCGAAGAGGGCAAATGGCAAGAAGCAGAGGGTAAAGCGTACTTCGTTGAAAATGATAAGACGGCGTATCTGAAGGTTTCGTTCTTTGGGCCTTTCTATGGTTCTTATGTAGTGTTTGAGTTAGATGATGACTACCAGTATGCCTTTATTTCAGGCCCTGATCATGACTATCTTTGGCTGCTCTCTCGCACGCCGACCGTACCTGAGTCTGTCAAAGAACGTTTTATCTCTGAAGCCAAACAGCGAGGCTTTGCCACGGAAGAACTGATTTTTGTTGACCACGCCCGTACTGATCCTAAGCAGCCAGTTTCGAGTGATTAAACTGGGTAATCCGATGGCGACAAACAATCTTCTGAAGACCAAAAAGAGATAATAATGCGAAAAACCGATAAAAAATACGACAATGCTATCCGCGAAGCACTGACTGAGGTGTGTGAGCAGACCATGAAACAGGTCGATGGTTTTGAATGGCTAACGCATGAAGTGAATTATCAACGTTTTCCGCAAAGTGTGATGATCCGTTTGATGTTTACGGATCGGCAAAGGATCGCAGATTTTAAAAACAGTCATGAATACAATGTGGCGTTAATGGCGATCCAATCACGCTTATCAGCGGCAGGGATCTCACTGAAAAATATAGCAAACCATGTGCAACTTAACACCGCGTAGTTACCCAAAGATGTAAGCTAGAATCAACACCACGGAGGAAGTATGGAAGCAAGGATTAGCATCATTACATTGGGAGTTGCCGATTTATCACGTTCGTATGAATTTTATCGCCAACTAGGGTTTCCGACCCATAATCACCCCGAAGAAGGGATAGTGTTTTTTAGTACAGCGGGAACGCGTTTAGCGTTATATGCAATCGACGCTTTAGCCGATGACATAAAGTCCGGAATGCCTGTTAGTGACGCTGGTTTCAGTGGGATCACGCTTGCGCATAACACGCGTTCAAAAGAAGAAGTCGATGAGGTGCTTGCGCTGGCTAAAGAATGCGGCGCTCGAATTGTCAAACCTGCTCAAGATGTTTTTTGGGGCGGCTATAGTGGTTACTTTGCTGATCCTGACAACTATTTGTGGGAAGTTGCCTATGGAGAGGCTTGGCAGTTTGATGACAATGGCAGCTTAGTGTTGGACTAAACATACTCTTAGTGTTGGACAAAACATACATTGTGATGCAAACGTTTGAACGAACACTGGCTCAGTTGATTGCAGCATCTGTGTGAGCGAAACTCAAAAAGAAAAAGGCGCTTTATGGCGCCTTTTTACGTTGTGAGAAGCGAGCGAGTCATTTATGCCGTTGCTAGCGTCTGCGCTTGACGGTTGGCATGCCAGACTAAACCAAAGCCGATAATCACCACCGCGCAGGTTGATAGCATCACGGTCGTGACCGCGAACAATCCTGAGGCGGCAAACGCAGAGACCAAGGCGCTCGCGACAAAGCAGATAATCATCTGTAAGAAGTTGAGCAGGCCCGCCGCCGTCGCGCTGCATGATTTAAAATCTTCTAAGGCTCGGTTTACCACGAGTGGRTAAATGGCACCATTGGCCGCCGCCAGAAAGCAGAATGGCCCTAAGATTGCCCAAATATTAGTGACATCAGTGCGCCAGCTAATTAAAAAGATCACCACCACACTGGCGACAAACAGTTTCAGTAACCAAGGAAGGATGCTGTGATCTTTGAGTTTATTCAGTGCATAACGACAGGCATATCCGCCGACAACAAACGCGATTGTTTGTGGAATATAGCTCAGGCCAATATCGGATTCTGTGTAGCCCATCGCTGACATGATAAACGGCGATCCAGTCAAATAGGCAAAGAAAGCGGCCGAGCAACCAGCAAAGATAAGCATATTTCCGATGAACTTTTTTGATTTAAAAACTTGCTGATAATCAGTCTTAAGTTTATCAATAATTTTAGTATCTTGTGCTGGCTTAGTTAAGCTTTCTTTCTCTCGTAGAGTCAGTGCAATAAAAACGAACCCTAGGGCAAATAAAACCACAAAAATACTGCGCCAATCAAAATGCTGAAGTAAATAGGCGCCCAGTAGAGGCGCTAATGCCGGCGATAGCGCAACGAGCGGCATAATGGTCGCGAACATTTTTTGCCCCAACTTGCCTTCGTAGCGATCAATCACCACCGCTTGCCAAATCACAATCGCGCTGCATGCGCCCAACGCTTGAACAAGGCGCGCACCGAGTAACAGATAAATATTATCTGCAAACAGACATACCACGGTCGCAACGCTATAGAGACTTAAGCCAATTAACAGTGCAGGCTTACGGCCAATGCGGTCGGAGAGGGGGCCATAAACGAGTTGACCACAGGCCATACCAAGCAAAAAGATACTTAAGGTTAAACCGATATTCGCCGACGATGTCGCAAAATCGATTTGCATGGCCTCAAAAGCGGGCAAATACATGTCGGTGGCTAAGAAACCCAGCATACTGAGCCCTGCAAGCCAAAACAGCGTGATAAATGGCACTTGTTTGTTCATTTTTTATCTCTTGATACAAAGATTAATGTAACGAGCAGTTTATGACTAACAATCCATGCTGTGAAACGGTATGATTTGAACATACCTTTCAAAAAATTTGATGTGAATGTTTTCTTACCAAGATTTTCAGGTGATTGAGGTGGTCGCGCGCCGAGGCAGCTTTTCAGGCGCGGCCGCAGAGCTCCATAAAGTACCCAGTGCGGTGAGCTATACAGTGCGGCAAATAGAGGACAAATTGGCGGTGGTACTGTTCGAACGTCTTCATCGCCAAGTAAAGCTGACGCCTGCTGGGGAATACTTTGTTGAACAATCACGCGAAATGCTGAAAGCGATGGCTAATATTCGTCAACAAACACAACGGGTTGCGAATGGATGGGCGCAAAGTGTCTCACTTGCACTCGACAATGTGGTGCGTGAAGACAGTGTCAACACACTCGTGCGCGACTTCTATGATGCGTTTCCTGATGTGGAACTGTTACTGACCATGGAAGTGTTCAATGGCGTATGGGATGCACTTGCCGATGATCGAGCAGATATCGCGATTGGTGCGACCGCCGCCGTCCCCGTCAGTGGTGCGTTTCGTTATCGAGAAATGGGCACCTTGCGTTGGCGGTTTGTTGTCAGTCCATCGCACCCACTCATGCAGTGCGAACAACCGCTAGACAACGATCAGCTCGCGGCGTATCCCGCCATTTGTTTAGAGGATACCTCGCGCCGCTTGCCGCGCCGTACCACTTGGCTATTGGACAACCAGCGTCGTCTAACGGTGCCGAATTGGCACAGTGCCATGCAATGTTTTAAGGCCGGTTTGGGCATTGGTGTGATGCCTTCTCACATGGCCGAAGAGGCTATCGCTCGAGGTGAGCTGGTGGAGCTAACGCTTGCGGATCCGCTTTTAAGCAGCCCATGTTGTATTGCTTGGCGTTCAGATAAAGAATCGCCACCGATAAGCTGGCTGCTCGATTATTTGGGTGATAAAGAGCAATTACAGCAGCAGTGGCTATAACGTGAGCGCGCATGAGATAGTGTTGCTAGCGTCCTTCAATGTCACGTAGCGTATGGTATCCAGCCCAGACGCGACTGGAAGCGGTGACCAAGCACGCGATGCCAAATACCCAAGCAATCCACGCCATGTAAGACGGGAAAAGACACATCAAGACAAAGCTGGCAATGGTCTCGGTGCCTTCGGTGATCCCCCCGATGTAATACAAGGATTTGTTTGCATACACGGGGTTGTCGATTTGATGCTTGCTCGCCATTGTCGCAAAAGCTAAAAAGCTGGCCCCGGTGCCCATAAAACAAAAAAGTAAAAAGCTTGCCGCTATCGCATTATTGGCTGGGTCCGCGAGCGCAAAGCCAAACGGAATGGATGCGTAGAAAATAAAATCAAGCGTGATGTCCAAAAAGCCTCCCGCATCACTGAGGCCCTGCTCGCGCGCGATCGCACCGTCAAGGCCATCGAAAAGCCGATTAATCACAATAAAGCTAAGCGCAAGCCCATAGGCTTGAAGCGCCAGAGCAGGCAGCGCCAGTAAGCCAATGAAAAACCCGCTCAAGGTCACCGTGTCAGGTTTGGCTCCCCACCGACTGAGTTGGACCGCCGCTTGTTTCAATGGCCAGCGGATCACGGCAATCGCATAACGATCAAGCATTTGCTGGGTACTCCTGTGGTGTGAGGGGCGTTTCTGGGATTGGCCAGTCTAGGCGATGATCAGGATGCGCAATATCTTCGCTATCGTGGGTCACAATCACCGCCGGGATTTGCCTTTGTTCAATTTGTCCAAACACAAAAGCGCGAAAATCACGGCGTAGCGGCTTATCAAGCTTACTGAACGGTTCATCCAACAAAATCGCATCGGGCTTAGCGAGTAACGCGCGTAGTACACTGATGCGCGCACGTTGTCCTCCCGATAGTTGCGACGGTGCATAGTTAGCCAGTGCAGCGAGGTGGATTGCGTCGAGTGCTGCCAGGGTATGGTTGTATTTTTCTTTTTTATTCATCGATGAGGGCAGTGCAAAGGCCAAGTTCTGCCAGACGTTGAGATGCGGGAAGAGTAAATCATCTTGAAATAAAATTCCGATACGGCGCTGCTCCGGCGGTAAGTGATCAAAAGGCTCACCATTTAAGGTCAGTTGGCCGCTGTAATGTATTGGCGGTTGGATGTGTCCCGCCAATACGCTCAATAGACTGGATTTTCCGCAGCCACTCGGCCCCATCACGGTGAGGATCTCGCCAGGCGATACGCTGAAAGAGACATCGTGTAATAAACACTGATCAGGCGCGTTTATGCTGAGTTGATTGACACACAGCGTCATGATTATTTGCTCCTGGTTGCGTCGCAACCGATTGATGAGGTGTCAGTCGCCGTTGCATGACACGACTGAGAAACGTTGCCAGGACGAAAACCAGTAAGGGGATCAGCGCTTGCATCAGGCCGTATAGGCCGCTAATCCGTCGATCCAACCCACTGGATAAGCTCACTGCCTCGGTTGTTAGGGTATTGATCCGACCCGCCCCCAATAATTGCGTAGGAAGATATTGGGCTAAGCTCACACTGGCGCCCACTGCCCAGGCGAGAATAATCGCCGGTAACAGTAAGGGAAGTTTGATACGCAGCCAGGCTGCCATCGCACTGACGCCTAAACTGCGAGCCGTTTGGATAAGCCGTTGATCAAACTGTTGCCACGGGCCATCTAATGCTAAATAAACATAAGGAAAAGCAAAAAAGATATGCGCCCAAATAGTCGCGGGTACATGCCATTGTCCCGGTAGACTATACACAGCCACTTGGATCCCAAACAAAATAGACAGTTGAGGTACCAAAAGAGGAATGGCAATCACGGCTTTAGGCAGTGCTCCTTGACGAGGAGAAACCGCGCGCTCAAGGCAGCCCATGGCAAATATGACGGCGACTGTCGCACTGATCAACGCCAGTAAAACACTATTTCCAATTAACGCCCCAACGTAAGCAAGCTCTTGATTCCAAAAGCGCAGCCCATAACGGCTGGGGAGCCAATCGGGAAATGACCAGCGTAAGGCGAACGACCAAATGAACAAAGCCGGGATTACCAACAAGGGAACAATCACGACGGGCCACCAGAGGTGTCTCCCTGGTAACCAAGCACGACGTGTTCCTGTGAATTTCCAACGATTAAAGCGCTCACAAATCAACCATTCGAAAAATCGATAACCAATGAGTACCAAGGCACACAGTAAAAACAGGACCAAAGCCCCTGCCGACGCTCGGGGGAGTAATGAAAGATCAGGGTCGTTAAACCACTGCCAAACTAACACAGCAAAGGTTGGTGGCGTGTTTGGACCTAAAATCATCGCTACGTCGACGACCGAGAGGCTATAGGCCACCACGGCAAAAATAGGAAAACGCATTTTGGCGAACCAAAGTGGAAAAATCACCTTGATCCAGGTACTGGTGCGATCATAGCCGAGGCTGGCAGAGACCATCGTTAAGCGATGCACATCAATTTGGCTTAGCACAGAAAGGCTCATTAAAAGCAAAAACGGCGTTTCTTTCAGGGTGAGGGCTAGGGTTAAGCCCAGCACATACGGATCCTGTATTAGTGACCAAGTCGGTGGCATGTCTCCGGTCAATGGGCTAGACAGGCGAAATAGCCACCCTGAAGGGGACAAAAACAACACCAGTCCAATAGCAAATGCAACATGGGGCAGGGCCAGTAAACCGGGTAAGCTACGCGCGATGCGTTGCCAAAAGGGCGTCTGCCACGTGGCTTGCAAAATAGCGAAGCTCAACATCACTGCCAATAAGCTACTTGCTAGTCCAGAGAGCAGTGTGAGCCAGAGTGAGTGAGATAAGCCTGGCCAGGCAATGAGTTCACGCCAACCCGAGAGACTGGCTTCAGCCAGCCCCAAAGCAGGTAAAAACGCAAATGCACTGGTTAACAGGCCTCCCAGCCCAGGAAGTAAGGGCAGGCAGCACACCGCCAGCGTGATGGCAAACAACAAACGTGCCATGACGGTCTCTTTTATTGTCCGTAACGTTTAAGCCAAGCGCTTTCGAGAGCGGTTTGCCAACTGGGATGCGGCTCTGGCTGGGACTGAAAACGGCGCGTTTTAGCGGTGTCAGGCAGTTTAACCACCGGTGGGTCGCCCCAAATATCAGTCTGAGCTTTGCGCAATTGCGCCTTCTCACCCATCAAAAAGTTGATCGCTATCTTGGCGCCGGCTTTTGCATTGGCATTGTAGGGGATCGCCAGAAAATGGATATTAGATAAAGCCCCCTGCTCAAAAGCAAAGGCGCGTGCCGTTGGCGCTAACGTCCCTGAGGCGATGGCGGATTTTGCCGCATTGGGATTAAAAGCGATCCCGATTAAAAGCGCACCGTCATCGACAAGCTGCATGGTGTGTGCGCTGCCTGAGGGAAATTGCTCCCCATTACGCCAAGCGACTGGGTGCAGCGCATCAAGATAGTCCCATAGCGGTGCAGTTATGGTCTCAAAGTCTGCATCGTCGACAGGCTGATACAACGCCTGTTGATTGTTTGTCAGCTCAAGCAATGCCGCTTTTAAAAAGCTGGTGCCATGAAATTCGGGCGGTTTCGGATAACTGATCCGACCGGGATTAGCTTTTGCGAGCTGTAACAATTCAGCAAAAGAGCTTGGAGGATTGGCGAGTGTTTTTTTATCGTGAATAAACACCAGTTGCCCGACCCCCCATGGTGCTTCCAAGCCTTTGGTGGGTTCAGTAAAGTCCTCTGTCACGGGCAAGGTTTTATCAACGATTTGCCAGTTAGGCAGCGCCTCGACAAAGGGGCCTTCAAGTAACCCGTTTTCCTTCATCGATTTAAAGTTCTCGCCATTAATCCAGACCATATCGACACTGCCGCCGGTATCTTTTCCCGCCGTTTTTTCAGCCAATAAACGATTCACTGTTTCTGCAATATCAGCCACTTTAACGTGTTTGAGGGTCACACCGTATTCACGTTTGAGTTCACGCCCAGCCCAACGAAGATAAGCATTGATTTGCTGATTGCCGCCCCAGGCATTGAAATATACGGTTTGCCCGTTCGCGTCTTGTTCGACTTGTGCCCAATCCTGCTCAGCGGGAGTGGCCAAGGCATAGCCACTGGTGATTGCGAGCGTTAGGGCCGCTATCCATTGTTTCATTGTTCTTCCTTATTGATTAGTGACGCATCCAGCGTTGATATTTTTCGACCCACTGTAGGAGTTTCTCCGGTGCATGCGCCTGTTTCCACATACCCGCCGTATATTTAACCGCTTCACTCATGGTGGGATAAGGATGAACAGTGCCGAGTATTTTGTTCAGCCCCAAGCCATGGCGCATCGCTAAGGTGAACTCGGCCAATAAATCGCCGGCATGTTCTCCCACTATGGTCACTCCCAGTATGGTATCTTTTCCCTTTGGTGTCAGCACTTTAATAAAGCCATGGTCATTGCCATCGGCGATGGCGCGATCCAGGTCATCAATGCCGTAATAGGTCACTTCGACGTCTTGTTGGTTGGCTTTGGCTTCTTTTTCATTAAGCCCAACACGTGCAACTTCCGGGGACGTGTATGTTGCCGCTGGCATCACCGAGTAATCCGCTTTAAAACGCTTAAATTGGCCAAATAACGCATTGACCGCGGCATACCACGCTTGATGGGCACTGGCATGGGTCAACTGAAAGGGCCCTGCCACATCACCCACTGCATAGATATTGGGGTAATTAGTTTGTAAATAGTCATTGACCTGAATGGTGCCACGCTCGGTCACTGGAATATCGAGCTTTTCGAGACCAAAGCCTTTGGTGTTGGCGCTGCGTCCTAACGCGACCAGCACCGCATCAAATGTGACGGTTTTCTCACCGTCAGGGCCGTCGAGTAAGGCGATTTGCTCATTGCCACGTTGTTCAAATGCTTTGACCTTGTGCTGTGTTAAAACCGTGACACCGTCACGTTCTAGTGCGCTTTCAACCAGTTGAGCAGCGTCTTTATCTTCACGGCTTAACAATTGATCCGCCATTTCAGCCAGCGTCACTTGGCTGCCTAAACACGCAAAACTTTGTGCCAATTCTGCGCCAATGGGACCCCCGCCCAAAACCAATAACCGTGGTGGCAGTTCAGGCAGGGACCAAATCGTATCCGAGGTGTAATGTGTTACCTCAGCCAAACCGGGAATGGGAGGGAGCATGGGGCGTGCGCCTGTGGCTATCACGATGTTGCGGGTAGTGAGGCGTTCGCCATTCACCTCGACTTCCCATGGCGAGACGATGTGTGCTTCGCCTTGCACGCACTCCACGCCGAGCTTGGTGTAACGCTCGACTGAATCATGGGGCTCAATGTGGGTAATCACCTGTTTTACCCGCGCCATCACCGCTGGAAAATCAACGACTGGCGCCTGGGTATGAATACCAAACGCCTTGGCCTTGCCGATTTCTCGCATGGTTTTCGCTGCGCGTATCAGCGCTTTAGAGGGAACACACCCGGTGTTTAGGCAATCACCTCCCATCGAACCTTTTTCAACTAGCGTGACTTTTGCTTTCACCACTGCCGCGATATAACTCGATACCAGTCCGCCTGCGCCGGCACCAATTACCACCATATTGCGATCAAACTGATGGGGTTTGCGCCAACCTTGATAGCGTTTACGACGCGTGACCCACGCCATGATCCATTTTGCTAGCAGCGGGAACAGGCCGAGTAATGCGAGCGATCCAAGCACCGAAGGCGACACCACATCGCCAAGTGCGTCGATTTGGGCGAGTTGAGTCCCTGCATTCACGTACACTGCTGTCCCCGGTAGCATGCCTAGCTGACTGACCCAGTAGAAGGTGCGCGTTTTTAAGGGCGTTAACCCCATCACTAGATTAATTAAGAAAAAGGGAAAAATGGGAATGAGGCGTAGCGTGAGCAGATAAAAGCGGCCATCTTTTTCAATGCCACGGTTAATGGCATCTAATTTTTGACCGAAGCGATTTTGTACCCAGTCTTGGAGCAAAAAACGACTGACTAAAAAGGCGAGTGTGGCACCAATAGAGCTGGCGAAAGAGATCAGAACCAGCCCCCACCAAAACCCAAATAATGCGGCGCCCAATAAGCTCGCCACTGCCGCTCCCGGTAAGGACAGGGCGGTCATCACCACATAGCCGACAAAAAACACCAGGCTTGCGGTGGTCGCGTTTTCGATAATGTAATCGTTCAATGCCGCTTGTTGTGCTTTGGCGTTTTCAAGCGTGAGCCATTGGCCGAGGTCGAAACTAAACCAGAGCACGACGATGGCGGCAATCACGAGGCCAACAAGAAGTTTTTTTACTGACATATTAGGTCTCGTCGCTAAATTAAAGAGGGCCAGCTATTACTTTAGAGTACTTTTGTGGACGGTTGGCAACTAACTGGCTGATTTATCGGTTGCATCAGCGAACTGTGCGGTCGCTCTTACCTCTGACAAGACCGTATCGATCGCTAAAAACTTTCAGTTAAACGAAAAATCGCCAATTAAATCAAAAAAACGCCGATTAATCTCCACGAACTAGAGTCGACGGAAAGAAAAGCGCACTCGATAAGATGATGACGCAAAAGGAAGGGCATAGAGACATGTCAATGAGTTAATAGAATAAAGCGACACCGCCAGAAGGCGGTGTTGAACGCAAACATTGCTCACAGGAAAATTAGTAAGTCATACAGAGGTGACTGTGAGAGGTTATTTTTCTAAGTGTTGTAATAATTCTTGACGGCGTTGGGGTGGCACTACCGACCAGTGTTTACCGGTAATCGCCCCTTCTAACGACCACAAAAGCTCGAGACTTAATTGTGTTTCATGAGCAGATCTCAGTGCTTTATAAGCGCCGACGGCACCGTGCTTTTGCAATGTTTCTGGCGAGTCTATGCCTGCCTTTTTAAGCATTCGTTCGGTGGCCAATCGTAGATTCGGGAGATCTTTGAGCCTTGACGGTGTCGCTGCCGATTTCACAGAACGATCCTGGATAGCAACGTCGAGGGCATTTTTCGCTTCGGCCAATAATCGTTCTGGATCGTCCCACCAGGCGTTAGGAATAGCAAAATATTTGGTGACGACCGGGAATCCACGTTTTTTGTACACATACGGCGTTAAGCCTTGTTGTTTGAGTAAGGCCTCGTTTTCTATACCGGCACGAAGGTGGAGGGTGTTATTGACCACGAGGGCGAACATGGTGTCTTCACAAAAAAGTCCAAATCCGCCGAACATGGATCGGGATTTGATATTGCCAAACTCGGCAAATAAACGCATCGCGTCTTTTAAAGCAGGTTTATCCATTTAATAACAATCTCGATGAATGTGAATGCCTAAAAATAAAGTCGCAGTCTAACAAGGCAAACAGACAAGATTGTCAACGAAGCATCAAATATTCGATTTGATCCGTTCGTTTGCTGACACTTGATTCAGCAATAAAAACAACAGCGCTGGCAGCCCCGCTACCATTGAATCCCTGACAGTGACGCCAGATTCATTAGGCCGGAGGCTTTGCGTCCCATGCTTTCGCGATGGTTTGCCTTGTTCAAACGTTGTCCAGGATATAATAATTGGACACAGATGTCGCCCTCTCTACGCATACAAAATGTGATATTGGTTCAATAAGTATGTAACTGATAATTTAAAGTAAAAGCTCTTACCCATAGGAAATCAAAAAAGCCACGACCGTCATAGAGGCGTGGCTTTACATAAAAAAACGCGATAAACCATTAGGTTAGGTTTTTTACAGAGTCTCGACTGATTAATGATAAATCCATTTCAAACACTTGCTGCTGCGTATCGTTATCATTGATCCGGCTGAGTAAAAGTTTAACCGCAGTCTTGCCCAGTTGTCGTTTAGGTTGATGGACAGTCGTCAACGGTGGTGAGTAATATTCAGTCAGATCAATATTGTCATAACCGATGACAGAGATATCATCTGGCACCTGAATACCCGCCTGGTTGAAGGTGCTGATCGCCGCTAACGCCATGATATCATTAAAACAAAAGACTCCCGTAGGACGGTTTTCCATGGCAATAAACTGCTGAGCGGCGACTTTTGCTTGATTCGCTTCAAAGTCCGCTTCAATGATCCAGTCTTGATTTACGGAGATATCAGCTTCTTTCAGGGCCCGATAAAAGCCTGCAAGCCGTTGCTTACAGGTGTTCTTATCCATTTGCCCAGAGATACAACCAATTTGGGTATGCCCGTTGTCAATAAAATGTTTGGTTGCCAGATAGCCGCCTAGTTCCGCGTTATCTTCAATCCGATCGGTATCAATATGGTGACTGCCCCAATCCATGACGACCATGGGCAGGTCACGCTTTTTCTCTAGCAGTAGCATGAGATCTTCATTGAGATCCGAGCACACCACAATTAAACCGTCGACACGCTTTTCTGACAGCATACGCAAATAGTCGCGCTGCTTTTCAAGGTTGCCTTCGGTATTACACAAAACCAGCGTGTAGCCTTGCTCGTAGCAATAGTCTTCCACACCGTGCACGAGCTCGGCAAAAAATGGGTTGGTCGATTTAGTGACCAGCATTCCGAGCGTACGTGTCGTATTACATTTTAAACTACGAGCCACAGCACTCGGTGCATAGTTCAGGTCTTCAACGGCTTGCCAAACCTTTTCTGTTGTCTTTTCGGCGACAAAGCGGGTCTTATTGATAACGTGTGAGACCGTGGTGGTTGAAACACCCGCGAGACGCGCGACATCTTTAATCGTTGCCATCTTAATTCTTCTATATTGTGAAGCCTTGGGATCGTTACTCGCGACCTTACAGAAAAACGCCGCTGATACGCAGCGGCGCTGTCTTTCACAATCCCGGCCCATCAGACGGTTGCGAAGGTAACGAATCCGATTTCATCCATTCTCATAGCTAATCGGTTGCGGTCTCAGTTTACTTAGGTTACCGCCCAGTCGCAATTGGTCTGATGAGCGAACGATCATCAACAGACGGTTTTGTGACCCAGCTAGGCGGTTATCAATGCAAAAGTCTCATGGCGACGCTGGCAAGATCCCACCTTGATAGCAATAACTCAGGCACTAGGTCACGATCAATGGGCAGGCATGCTCTGGGTGCTCAATAACTTTAAGCGGATACTGATAAATCTTTGCGACCTGTTCACTCTCAAAACATTGCCATGGGGTACCCGTTAATACCATCTCTCCTTGTTTGAGAAAATACAGGCGATCCGCGTAGCGACTGGCAAGATTGAGGTCATGCAGCACCAAGACCACTGTCATCCCTTGATCGGCAAGCGATCGACAGCGTTGTAGCGTGTAATGCTGATGGGTAATATCGAGCGCCGATGTAGGCTCATCGAGTAGCATGATGGCCCGCGTTGGATCGGTTTGGATTAACTGCAAAGCAATGCGTGCCATATGGACTCGCTGTTTTTCACCGCCTGACAATATAGGATAAGGCCGGTTAGCAAGGTGGGTGATATCCCACTGCTGTAACTGCTCATCGGCGAGGGCGGCAATTTGCGCCTGATTCGCTTGTAACGGTGTCGCCCCCATTTGAACCACTTCTTTGACCGTAAACGCAAAGGTTAAGCCACTACTTTGGGGAAGAAAGGCGACCTGTTTAGCAAAGCGCTCACCATGCCATGCGGCTTTAGGCATGGCCCAAAAATCAACCTGGCCTGATGGATGACTGTCACTCATCACTTGTTTGAGTAAGGTGCTTTTCCCCGCGCCATTTGGCCCGAGCAACACATGTAATTGGCCTGCAGCAAAGGAAACATTGATGCGATTAAGTAGTTGGCGTCCGTTAAGCGAGTAACTTAAATCACGAACATTGAGGGCAATATCAGACATTAATGCACCACTGCTTGTCGTTGTTGGATCAAAAGCCATAAAAAGAAGGGTGCCCCCATAAGTGCGGTGATGATCCCCACTGGCAGCTCTGCCGGCGCAACAATGATTCGTGCGATAATATCAGCAAGCGTCAATAAAAGGGCGCCCAATATCGCCGATAAAGGGATCAGGGTGCGATGATCTGGCCCAGCCAATAGGCGGCCAATATGCGGAACAACCAAGCCGATAAAGCCAATTAATCCTGCGGCGCTGACCGACACCCCCATTCCAGCGGCTGTCGCAATGATCAATAAGCGCTTTAGGCGATGAACATTGATGCCAAGATACGCAGCTTCGTTCTCGCCAAGTAATAAGGCGTTGATATGCGGAGCGCAGCGATAGGCAAAAAGCGTGAGGGTAACGGCTGCAACGCCCGTTAACGCGATGAGTCCCCACGATGCGCCAGTGAGCGATCCCATTGATCACAAGGCGATATCACGCAATGTTTGGTTATCAGCAACGTAATTGATTAACCCGAGCGCCGCACCCGACAAGGCACTAATGGCAATACCGGCTAACAACATCACGGTAACCGATGTTCCCATCGATGTTGTGCCAATACGATAAACAAACAAGGTGGCGACCAGCGCACCCAAAAAGGCAAACAGCGACACCGAGAGGGTAAAACCGACGTTAAGGCTGCCCCAGGATAACAGCAACAATCCCAACGCGCCGCCTAAAGACGCCCCTCCAGAGACTCCAATGATCCCCGGATCCGCAAGCGGATTGCGAAATAGCCCTTGCATTAATGCGCCAGATACTGCCAGAAGTGCGCCAACGAACAAACACAATAAGGTGCGTGGTAAGCGGACTTGTTGCACGATGGTCAAGATATGCGGTGCGACATCACTTTGCCAAGGGCTCAAGCTTTGTAAACTGACGAGCCACCCAAGTTGCCACTGTCCCACGGCTATCGACATTACAGTGACGATGAACAAAACAGTGATCAACACAGGGAAGAGCCGCTGATGCGTTTCACGAAAGTAAGCGTGCATTACTATTGGTTTCCGGTTAAATGGGTTTGAATGCGCAGGGCCTCATCAAGAGTATTCAGACTTAATCCACCCACTAATACACGGCCATCCACAGCGATGATGCGATTGTTTTTATACGCTCTTGTGCTTGATAGCAACGGGACCGCCTCTGCCAATCCTTGCAGGCCGCCAAGCTGATCGAGTGAGCGTTGCATGACCAAAATAAAGTCAGGATTAAAGCCAAGCAGCGCCTCGGGTGAAAGTGGCTTATAGCTGGTGACGGATTCAGCCGCAGGGTTCGTGGCACCGAGCAATTCAATCAAGGTATTTGGAGTGGTATCAGCGCCGGCGACACTGGCAGGTCGTCCCTGGTGAACCAAGAGAAAAAGACCGTTGAGCGTGGATGTGTTTGATACTGACGCAGACGCTCGGGTTTCTAGCTTGGCTAATTGGTCATCCATAGCGTTGATCAATGGTTCGGCATTCGCTTGTGTCGCCGTTAACTCCGCCAAGGTATGAATACGTTGCTTGAGGGCAGCGACCGTCGGGGTACTCGATAACGTCACCACCTTGACCCCGGCATCACTGAGTGTTGATAACACCGGTGCTGGGCCCATTTCTTCTGAACCAATTAAAAGATCGGGGGATAGCGAAAGTACACCTTCCGCCGCGAGCTGGCGATGATAGCCCACGCTCGGCATGTCTTTCTCTTGGAATTGGCTGGTGGCATCAATACCAACAATTTGTGATTGCGCGCCAAGCTCAACGAGCAAGTCAGTCACACTGGCGCCCGCACTGACGATGCGTGGCGAGGCATGAATCGATAGAGATATGAGGGTACTGAACAGAGCTATCACTCTTACTGCGGCGGTGGCCATGTTAAATCCTTATTTTCGCTTTATCAGTGGCTTATTGGTCAAAAGTAATGCGGTGTCATTGACAGTGATTTATCGTCCACTGCACATTTGTAATTATTAGTTACATAACTAATTAAGATCAATTATCGTTTACATTGCTGTTCTCGATCAATACAATCTTGCAAAAATAATGATGATTCTCATTTGTAGTTGAACCAGAGAGCACTGAAATGACATTGAAAAAGGATATTTTGATACCACGTCCGAGCCACCTAAACCTCGCTATCGGACTTGCGCTTGGCACATTAAGCCTCACTTCACCTGTCATGGCCGCCGATGGCGGGCAACAAAATGGCAACCAAACAGAAACGGTGTCTGTGTATGCCAGTCGTATGGACGCGCAAAAAGCGAATCGCGCTGTTGCCGTCAGCACGGTGTCACAGGAAGAAATAGAGAAAAGACAAGGAAGTAACGTCACGGATTTAATTCGGCACCTACCCAATGTCTCTGTGCTTGGTGGCGGGCGCGATGCCGCTCAGTCTGTGACTATTCGTGGATTAAGCAGCGAAAACGGCCGCGTGGTGCAGCTTGTCGATGGTGCACGTCAGAATTTTTCTGTTGGTCACCGCTCCAGTCTATTTATTGATCCTGAGTTACTCCGCTCGGTAGAGGTGGTCCGTGGCCCATCGAGCACTCTGTGGGGCTCCGGTGCTTTGGGAGGCGTGTTTGCCCAAAACACCAAATCAGCCAGCGATTTTCTTTCCGGTGATCAGGCCGTAGGTGGTTACCTTAAACAAGGATTCCACAGCAACAATAATGCCTCACGCACAAGCGGCGCGGTGTTTGGACGCACAGAGACGGTTGATTGGCTGGTACAAAGCTACTATCACGATAGTGATGATAACCAACTAGGCAACGGCAAAACCTTGTCTTATTCAGCGGATAGAGAAAAAGGTGGTTTTGCTAAAGTCCGTTACACACCATCTTTAGATCACCAATGGACGTTCACTGCTCGTCAAGGCGAACTTGATGATATGTCTCCATCAAATCCCTCAGTCAAAGAGCCGTCAGGTTCTTATCCGTTAGTATACCGGGAAACAAGGGACCAGAGCCTTTCCGTTGCCTACGATTATAGTCCCGCCAGTCATTGGGTCGATATTAACTCTCAGTTGTATTTCAATAATACTGAGATGAAAGAGCACCGTGTTGCACCGCAAGAACGTGACAATAATGAGACTCAAACCATAGGTTTCTCTATCACGAATACGTCCAACATAAAAAATATCGATTTAATTACAGGTCTGGATTTATATCGCGATAGTTATGAAACGAAACGTGATGACAGCAGTGCACCTGGAGAGCGTCCGGCAGGACAAGATGCAAATGCAGAAAGTATAGGGGCGTTTGGTCAAATAAATATTCCTGTATTCGACCAGATTCGTTGGCAAGCGGGTGTTCGATTTGACTCTTACAAAGGTGAAGATAATCGACCGACATCACTGGATAGTGAGAGCCGCGATCATGCGTGGTCCCCATCGACGGCATTGACATGGAACGCAACCGAACAGCTAGCATTGACTGCCAGCTATCGCGAAGCATTTCGTGCACCGAGCTTAGAAGAAATGTATGCCAGTGGTACTCACTTTGTGGTTCCTATGGGGCCTACAAAGTTGATCAATCGATTTATACCGAACCCGGACTTGAAACCAGAGCACAGTGCCAACAAAGAATTAGCCATCACCTACCAATTTACTCCGACGAGTTATTTCGATAATGCCTATGTTGATGCGCGCCTGTTCCGCAACGATGTTGACGATTTTATTGATATGAACGTTGACTTCATGGGCGGCACTACAACGCGTGAAAACGTTAAAGATGCCAAACTGGAAGGCATAGAACTAAGCCTTCATCACCAACTCGGTGGCTTTACCAATAATCTAAGCTACAGCCAAACCGAAGGCAAGAATAAGAATGATGGTAGCTATCTCGATAACATCCCAGCTCACAAGTTTGTCGCAGAAACCGACTATGCGCTGGCGACGTTACCAGTGAGTGTCGGCGGTCGAGTTTCTTATTATGCCGACCAAAACGACACTAACGATGCCAACACTTACGACGGCTACACCCTGTGGGATGTGTATGCAAGCTACAGTCCCAATGGCGCTTGGGATGGCGTGAAGTTTGATTTAGCGATCGATAACTTAACCGACGAGCAATATACCCAAGCTTGGGCGCAAGTGGCTTCACCAGGGCGCGATATCAAATTTAATGTTCGTTACCAATTTTAGCTCGTTACCAAGTTTAGCGACTCGTACAAAGGGCAGGTGAACGCCTGCCCACACTGATAGAACCTATCACAATAAAAATAGGCTGGGAGTGATCAATGACAACCACTACGTTAACGGAGCAAGTCAGTGCGCTACTGACCGAGAATGCCTCGATGCTGCCTGCCGATATGGCAGCAACGCTAGGTGTGAGTGAGGGGGAAGTGGTACGCGCCATGCCCGCAAATTATCAAACTTGGGTCGATGGCCAACATGCTGAAACCGTGCTCATGCAGGTGGCCGGATGGGACGGGCCTGTGACGGCGATTGTGCATTCCGGCGGCTCGATCTTTGAAGTAAAAGCGCCGTTCCCCAAAGGAAAAATCGCTTACGGCTATTACAACTTAATGGGTAAGCCCGGCGAAATGCATGGCCACTTAAAATTAGAACGCATGGCGGGCATTGCTTTTGTCAGCAAACCCTTTCGCGGCAAGACAACCCATTACATCGGCTTTTTTACCGAACAAGGCGATTCGATTTTTAAGATCTATCTCGGGCGTGATGAAAAACGTCAGCTTCTCGACAATCAGATTGATGCCTTTAACCAACTAAAAACGCAGTTAGCGACCTCACAACAAACAGAATCGGAGCAATAACTATGGATCAAGCGACTAAACAACAACGGCTACAAAACCGCCTTGGCCCTGAAATTAAAGAATTTCGTGCAAACTGCCGGACATTACAGCTTGCAACATTGGATACAAAAGGCAAACCCAATGTCAGTTATGCCCCCTTTGCTCAGCGTGAAGATGGCTTTTATATCCTGATCAGTGAAATTGCCCGTCACGCACGCAACCTGCAAGAAAACCCAAACTTGTCATTGATGATGATCGAAGATGAAGGGAGCGCGAAACAGATTTTTGCTCGTCAACGTCTTAGTTTTGATGCACGAGCTGAAATGGTGGAACGTAACACCGCGACTTGGCAAGTTGGCATTGATGCATTGAAAGCGCGGTTTGGCGATATTATCGATAATTTGAGTGGGTTAGAAGACTTTCGCCTCTTCCGTCTGGCGCCAGAAAACGGCCTGTATGTGAAAGGATTTGGCCAAGCGTTTCAGGTTGGCAGTGACGACTTTGTTGATATGGTGCACCTTGATCAAGGCCACCGTAAAATCGGCGAAGACAATGACATTAAAACTACCGATGAGCTCGTCATTAACGGCTAATCGAGTTGATGAAGGGTGAGACGGCAATGTGTTTCGCATTGCCGTTTTCTCTTTATTATCGGTATTGGGCTTGGTAACAACCTCGCTGCAATTATGGTAAAGTGAACGCCATTACCAAGCCGATAACCACGAGCAGCATGAATTACATCCCATTATCTGACTACAAAAGAAAGTGGATTTTCACCCATCAATCTCTCCCTATCCCAGAGCAAGATCTTGCTGAGATTAAACCCATGACAGAGACGCGTGCGGCGCAGTTGTGGCAAGAATTTATCAGTAAAGATAGCCCGACACCGGATCATTTTGGTAAGCAAGATTGGCCCACCCATCAAAACGTTTGGACTCAACGGCTGGTCTGGCAACATGCGTGGGACAACGATGATGATCTGCCTGAAGACTTTGTGTCCAATTTTCCTTGGGAAGACAATATTACGGTCTACTTTTGTTACGACAAACATAATATCGTCGAAACTCGCTGGGGCGTGTTCAAGCAATATTGGAAAAACTTTCTATTCTATGATGACAAACCCATCTTGATTGGTCGTCGTCGCAAAGAGGTTGCGATGTTTGAGCAATCAGGTGAAGTAGTGATCGGTCAACGTGACTGACGTTCAAGTCATCAACGACGTGGCCGTTAATAGAAAGATAAACCGCATGTCCAATCCATAGCGTCATCGTATAGGGATCAGAGATGATAAAAATAATCGCTGCCGTGTGTTTGTCGGTCTTACTGGTTGGGTGCTCGTTACCTAATATGTCGGATCTGTGGCGCAATTACAGTACCATTGGCTTAAACGAAGCATTACGGGGAGCCGAGCAAGATCTGATTCATTGTCGCTATGATAAAACGCTGGATACCGCGCAGCGATACACAGTGATTGGAACCGCGCGAGAAAAAGCGCGTGCGTTCGAATTAATGGGGATCGCGTATAGCGAGCAAGAAAACACTGCTGAATTTGATCATACCTTGCAACGCTTTTTATTTTCAGAGCCAGGGCGCGCAATGACAGCGCCACAGGTGCAAATACAATGGCAACAAGCCCAGCTGGACATTGAGCATCAGCGTGAGACGGCGCTAAGCCAGACGCACTGTTTGCAATCAACCAATATCCCCAAAACAGGACCGCTCAAATAATTAGGCAGCCACTGAATGTGACTGCCTGCGCACGCCGCAATGTTTGGCTAACTCTTTAGAATACTGTCTGCCAAGGTGATCAGTCGCGGATAAGCGAACTCACTTTCTTGCGCAATCGCAGCTTGTTCAACTAACACCTCGTGCAGAATCTCTTGTGTGGTAAGCGGGTTCGCAAGTACCACCCTAAACACTGTGGTCGTCCGCCGCTGCCACTGCTCTGGCGTGAGACGCGTCCGTGAGACGAACGTTTGACCTGATTCACGCTGGCGTTTTTGCACAAATTTAGTCAGATCATTGAGCAAGTTATGAATCAAATCGACTTGCTCTTCATTAGCCACCGCAAGGGCCGCTTGCACACGAGCGGGAACAAACCGATAGGTCAATAAACAAAGCTCTGGCTCTGAGATCAGCTCAAAATCCGGGTGTTGGCTAATCATCTTGGCAAACGCAGCTGCTTTATCGATACTTTGATCAATCAACAGCTCATAGCCACGGCGAGAAATAATATTCATACAGGCAAATACCAACATCGCCATACCGCTGCGAGAGCCTTCAAGCGTATGACTTCCGAGGTCTTTTGCCCCTTTACGGAGAATATACTCGGCGTGGTGCTCGATGGATGCGACCACGGAAGGATCTTTAAACAGCACCATACCGGCGCCCATAGGGACATACAGCTGTTTATGGGCATCAATGGTCACCGAATCAGCACGCTCAATACCGGCCAGCTTATGGCGCTGGTTATTCGACATTAACGTGGCACCACCCCAGGCGGCATCCACGTGAAAATGAATGCCTTCTCGCTCAGCAATATCAGCTAACGCATTGAGTGGATCGATACTACCGGTTTCTGTCGTGCCAGCGACACCCACGATGGCCACCGGTTTGATATTATCGCGATTCAGTTGCGTAATAGTGTCTTCGAGTGCATCTATGCAAATGCGATTTTGGTTATCTGCGGGCACGGAGATCAATTGGTCGCGGCCAATCCCTAGCACATCGGCGGCTTTTCCTAATGAATAGTGGCCCCGTTCAGACACTAAAATGGCCAAATCGCGATAACCATAGTGACGCATTGCACCAAACAAGCCTGCTTTGTTAATGCCAGGAAATTCACCATCAGGCTTAAGGACGTTATTTCTCGCCACCCATAGCGCGGTAATGTTGGCGACTGTTCCCCCCGAGCAGAATGCGCCCAGCGAGTGGTTGGCGCTGTGCATCCAGCTTTGATAAAAGGCATCATCTTGCTGATAAATCAGATTATGCAGCATGCCAAGCACTTGGCGCTCGAGCGGAGTAAACGCTTTCGAGGTTTCGATCTTGACCGTATTCTGGTTAAGGCCAATCATAATTTTTGATAACGGCATTAAAAAATACGGCAGGGCAGAGGTCATGTGGCCAATAAATCGCGGCGAGGCGGTGTGAACGGACTGGGCCACCAATTTATCGAGTAAAAACTGCGTGTGATCCGACACGAAAGCAGGATCTTCAGGAATTGTGGGATTACTAAAATCACTTTCGATATCTGCCAGCGAACGCTCGGTAGCCGTAATGTGATTTTGTAAAAATCGATTAAGATTCTGCGAGATTTCTTGCTCAATTTGACTGAGCGTTGAGTCTGGCGCTTCGGGGACAGTGAAAATCCGGTGTAAGGTTTCGGGCGTCGCGTCCGCGGCTTTATTATGTATGGCCATGACGTTCTTCTTTTATCTGCTTAGCTGTCCAAACGGTGAAAACCCTGATCAAACAAAGGCTATGCACACGATCACTTGCTGAAAAATGGCCACAACATAGCAAAAAAATGCGCGGCAATCAGGCTTTTTTATCGTTTGATGACAGCAAAAGCCGCATAAGCAACGAATATGATGACGGTCAGAGCCGACAACTGCCGGCTCATTGTTGATTGATGCAGACTTACTGACATTGACGATCGTTAATGCTTACCATCTGATCGTTATATTGGTTCAATGGTTTGTCGATTTCTTTAGGGTGGCTGAGAAGGTCGGCGAGGGCACTACGTAACGCATAGTTACCTTCCATTGACTCTCCTTGACGAAAAGCAAACACGTCTTTCGCCAGTGACGACGGCGGCAGTGAGCTTTGCGACAGGGTTTTAACATCTTCTTGCGAGAGCATTAGCCATGATTCAACCGGCGCATCGAGATTGAGCTTGGCGCTGTCATTATTTAAATAATAGTCAAAAGCTTGTGCGTTCAGATTAAAGTGGTTGGTGCGGCCGCGTAAAAACCAGTCGGCTACCTCATCCAAAGAGGCGTCTTTTTCAACGGTCATCTCCACTAATGCTTGATACCAGTTAATTGATGCATCAACGTAGTCATGATATTTGGCTGAATAACAGTCTGCGTTTTCTACCGGTGCCGCGTGTGACATCATCGGCAACAAGGCTGCGACCAGTGCAAGGGCATAGCGTTTCATAGCATTTTCCTAATCGTTATCGTGTTTGCGCTTAATAATTATACGCACTAACCATGCGAGGTGCGCAAACAGTGAGGTTTGGGCATCATTATCATGATAAAACGCCCACATTGTAGAACGACCTACCGACAAAGTTAAATAACACATTGATATAAAAAGCCCTGTAGCAGAAAAGCTGTGAAGCTGCCCTCAGTTAGTCGTTACCCTCAGTGACGAAAGTAAAAAAAATCGGCTTAGCGCACTAATGATAACCAGCAGGATGCAAATTCAGCGAAGCCCAGCCCACCTGGTGCCTCTGTGATCCAGGTGGGTGGGGTATCGAGTGCAGCAAGGTGGGGGGCAATATTGGCGACCCCAACACTGAGCGGAAAGTAGGCAAACATGTCGTTATCGTTGCGTGAGTCACCAATAAAGGCAACCTGTTGAGGGGCGACCTTTTCTGTGACACCGTAACGTAAAAGCCAATCCAGCGTCGCTTGTTGTTTATTATGGGTACCCAACCATGCGTTAATATGAATAGAGCTAGCCGTTGCTTTGGCACCATATGCGTGGAGTGCCTCAAGCAATGCATCGACTTCGGATTGTGGCGCACGTTGGGTATGCTGACCAATATCAATGGCCACTTCACAGTGGCGGTAGGCTTGATCGGCGCTGAGGGTACGATTTGGATACTGCTCGAGTAAGTGATCAATCCAATCGCGCAGCCCGGGTTGTGCTTGCTTGGCGGTGTAGCTGATTTTTGTCTGTCGTCGGCCATTTTCATGCCACATCACCACGCCACCATTTTCACCGATGACCACATCGACAGGCCAAGCGTTAATGATGTGATCACACCAACCTGCACAGGCCCCTGTCACGGGTACTACTCGGATCCCCGCGTCACGCAACTCGGTTAATGCCTTCAGTGTTTGCCACGGAAGTGCCCCTTGCCACGTCAAGGTGTCATCAACATCGGTAAACAGCCACTGAACATCGCGCCAGCGTTCGGCGTGTTGATGTATCGATGACAAAGGCAAACACTGAATTGGCATGACGCTATGCTCCTAAAGTATGCTCCTAAAGATTAAATCGCCACAACCCGCTCATCGCTAAGCGCTTTCACATCAAGCGTCAGCCGTTTACCGCTTTCAGCCGCAAAGACATGCAAATTGTGCGGGTCAATCGCTAACGGTAGTTGATCGCCCTCTATCACTTTACTATGGCCTTCTAAGCGCAAGGTGATCAGACTATCCGTGTCCGCGATGTGACCATAGACCAACAAATCGGCCCCTAACGCCTCCGTTAAGGTCACCGATAGCGTAAATTGCGCCTGGTCGTTAGGGACGATTTTTAAATGTTCAGGCCGTAGCCCAACACATACCGATGATGCGGTTGTGCCCTCGCAATAAGCCAGTGCGTGATGACCGATGGATAGGGCGTGATTGTGGATTTGTCCGTCGACGATGTTCATCGCCGGAGAGCCAATAAAGGTGGCAACAAAGAGGCTGGCAGGCGCATCATAGACTTCCAGCGGTGTACCAATTTGCTCGACGTTGCCGCCATTTAACACCACTAACCGGTCGGCAAGCGTCATCGCCTCAACCTGATCGTGGGTGACATAAATCGCTGTCGTCTTGAGTTTTCGTTGCAGGCTTTTTATTTCTAAACGCATCTGAACACGTAGCTTAGCATCCAGGTTGGATAAGGGTTCATCAAACAAGAACACCTTGGGACGACGAACAATTGCACGGCCCATTGCCACGCGCTGACGTTGGCCACCAGACAGTTGATTGGGGCGTCTATCTAGCAAGTGATCAAGCTCCAACATGGTCGCGACTTCGTTGACCAATGTTTCAATCTCCGCTTTTGGGGTGCCGCGGTTTCTCAATCCGTAAGCCATGTTATTAAACACACTCATGTGCGGGTAAAGCGCATAATTTTGAAACACCATCGCGATATCACGCTCACCCGGCTCCAGATCATTCACTCGCTTGTTGTCGATAATTAAGTCGCCATCCGAGATGGCCTCCAGGCCCGCAATCATGCGCAGTAATGTGGATTTACCACAACCACTTGGGCCGACCAAGACAATCATCTCGCCATCTTGTACGGCCAAGTCGACACCATGAATAGCTTTGAACCCATTCGGATAGGTTTTTTGAAGTTGATCGAGGGTTACCGTTGCCATTTACTTCTCCGTCTCCACTAAGCCTTTAACAAATAGTTTTTGCATGCCCAAAACCACCAATACAGGCGGTAGCATTGCCATTAATGTGGTTGCCATGACGCGGTTCCATTCCACTTCACCGTCGCCAACAGACAACATGCGCTGAATACTCATCACGATGGTGTAATACTCGTCATCCGTGGTGATCAGAATGGGCCATAAATACTGGTTCCACCCATAGATAAAGGTGATCACAAACAGCGCGGCAATATTGGTGCGCGATAAGGGTAATAAAATATCTTTAAAAAATTTAAACGGACCTGCACCGTCCATGCGGGCGGCTTCCAGCATTTCCCCCGGCACGGTCATAAAGAACTGCCGGAATAAAAAGGTCGCGGTGGCGCTGGCGATCAGTGGAATCGTTAGGCCCGACATGGAATTCAACATATTGAGGTCGGCAATGACCTGGAATGTCGGCATAATTCGTACTTCAACAGGAAGCATTAAGGTCATAAAAATGATCCAAAATGCCAGCATGCGGCCAGGAAAACGGAAATAGACCACCGCATAGGCCGACAAAATTGAAATAGTCAGTTTGCCGATGGATATGCCCATCGCCATTAAAAATGAATTCCATAACATGCCTGCTACGGTGATATTTAACTCACGCGATGTCCCTTCGGTGAGTATCTCTGTAAACACAGATAAGCCTTTGTCACCAAACCATAATGGGGTGACACCACTCACAAACGCGCTGCTATCATGAGTGGCGGCGGTGAGCGCAAGCCACACGGGCAACGCAACAGAGGCCACACCCAGAATCAACACCAGATGCGAGAACACAGTAAGCCAAGGGCGACGTTCAACCATTAGTAGGCCACCTTCTTTTCAACATATTTAAACTGAATCACGGTTAATGCACCGACCAAGATCATCAGCACCACCGACTGGGCCGCGGATGAGCCCATATCGAGCCCAACAAAGCCATCGGCGTAAACTTTATAAACCAGCGTGGTTGTCGATTGACCTGGCCCGCCTTGGGTCATAGCGTGAATAACGCCGAACGTCTCGAAGAAGGCGTATACCAAGTTAACAACCAAGAGAAAGAATGACGTGGGTGACAGCAGCGGAAAAATAATGGTCACAAACCGTTTCCCCGGTCCAGCCCCGTCAATCGCGGCCGCTTCAATCAATGATCGTGGGATCGACTGTAATCCTGCAAGAAAGAACAAAAAGTTATAGCTGATCTGCTTCCAGGTGGCGGCAATAATGACCATGGTCATGGCATCCCCAGAATGAATAAAGGGATTCCAATCGAGCCCAATGGCTTCAAGCGCATGGGCCAGTACACCCACGGTGGGGTTGAACATAAATAGCCAGAGCACCCCAGCGACAGCGGGAGCAACCGCATAAGGCCAAACCAATAAGGTTTTATAGCCCGTCGCGCCTTTGATCACACGATCGGCCATCACCGCGAGCACTAATGCCGAGAGAAGAGCAATAGCGGCGACTGAAAAACTAAAAAACAGCGTAGTGAAAAAGCTACTGTAATAGCTTGTATCACCAATGAGTGCGATAAAATTGTCAGCACCGACGAACTCGGTACTGAGCCCAAAAGGATCTTCAAGTAGCATCGACTGCCAGACCGCTTGTGCTGCTGGCCAAATAAAGAAAACAAACGTAATGAGCAGTTGCGGTGCGAGTAATAAAATGGGAAACGCACTGTGGTTAAATGTGGGTTTATTGGACATAGACTTTCTCAATAAAAAGAGCGGGCTCAGCGCACCGCTCCATAATACAAGGCGTAATTATTTGTTCGCTTTAGCAAACTTAGCGAGCAATCCGTTCGCACGTTCAACGGCCTCATCCAACGCTTCTTGCGCTGACTTATCACCCGACCAGACAGTTTCAAGCTCTTCGTTGATCACATCGCGAATTTGCACGAAGTTACCCAAACGAATACCTTTCGATGCAGGGGTGGGCTCCACTTCTGTCATCTGATTAATCGCGACATCTGTCCCCGGGTTCTTAGCGTAAAAGCCTTGCTTTTTACTTAGCTCATACGCACCGTGAGTGATCGGCAGATAGCCAGTAAATTGGTGCCAATCAGCTTGGATCTCTGGTTTTGACAAGAACGAGAAGAACTGAGCAACGCCCTTGTACTCTTCTGATTCATGACCTTGCAGAACCCAAAGCGTGGCGCCGCCAATAATCGTATTTCTTGGCTGCTCAACGGCTTTATCCCAGTAAGGCAGCTTGGCAACACCAAACTCAAAGTCTTTCACGCTCTCACGCACGCCCGCATAGGACGCTGAAGAGTTCATATACATGGCACACTCGCCACTATAAAAAAGTGGTGCACTGTCAGAGCGACGGCCGCCATACTCAAAGATCCCAGCTTGTTGCCAGTCTGCCATTTTGGCGATGTGATCAACGAAAGGTGATTGGTTAATCAGCATTTCGTTATCCACACTGCTAAAGCCGTTATCATTGGTGGCAATCGGGGTATTATGACGTGCGCCGAGGTTTTCGATTTGTACCCAAGACTGCCAGCCAGTGGTGAAGCCACACTGGGTGCCATTGGCGAGAAGCTTTTCTGATACTTGCTCGACCTCTTCCCAAGTCTTAGGTGGTGTCACCCCCGCTTTGGCGAACAAATCTTTGTTGTAATAAAGCACCGGTGTTGAGCTGTTAAACGGCATAGACAACATGTTGCCATTTTCGTCTGAGTAGTAGCCGGTCACAGAAGAGAGATAATCAGACTGATCGAACGGTACTTTGGCGTCTTGCATTAACTCATACACTGGGTAAATGGCGCCTTTTGCAGACATCATGGTCGCCGTGCCTACCTCAAACACTTGCACGATATGAGGTTGTTTGTTGGCGCGGAAGGCAGAGACCGCCCCCGTCATGGTTTCGGTATAGTTGCCCTTATAAACGGGCTTCACTGTGTAGTCGTCCTGACTGGCATTGAACTTCTCGGCCATTTCATTCACTTTTTCACCGAGATTTCCGCCCATTGCGTGCCACCATTCAATTTCGGTTGCAGCGTTGGCGGAAAACGAGGCCAACAACAAGGCCGAAGAAAGCGCGGTTAAGCGTTGGGTTTTCATGCGTCACTCCTTTTGAGGATGGGGTAATGTTCATCTGGCAACTTAATGAACAAAAATGAACATAATATGAACCTCACCGAAAAGGGAGATGACAACTGTATGACTTTTGACCGCGATCTCGTTGTCTGTGAAAAAAAATGTTAATTAAATCGTGTTGTGTCAATGAAAATCATGAAATAAAAGGTAATAGTAGTGTAACAAATCTGTCACCTTTAACGGGGAGAAATGAAGTCCTGGTTGGCTTACAATAGATTTATTTAAGATAAAGAGATGTTCATATGAAAACCGAGCCCGAAAAGTCAGTTTTATCATCCACTCCGGTATCACCTCATAAATTATGTGGTCACCGGGGCGTCGCCGCTCAAGCGCCTGAAAATACTTTAGCGTCGATCACCCGCGTGCGTGAACTCGGCTTAAGTTGGGTGGAAGTAGATGTGCAATTAACTCAAGACGGCATTCCTGTAGTCTTTCATGATCAAACGTTATCCCGGTGCACGAACGGGAAAGGGGCGTTGAAAGACACCGACTTAGTCGATTTACAGCAATTGGATGCGGGAAGCCACTTTTCAGCTAATTTTGCTCAACAACGAGTGCCGACATTAGCGGCCGTATTGGCACAAGTTCATCACGATGAGCTGCACCTTAACCTTGAGATAAAAACCTATGCCGATACCGATATTGCTGCATTATGCGACGCGGTATTTGATTGTTTATCGACAAGCCCTGTGAATGAGCGGCAGGTCTTAATCTCGTCTTTCTCTTTAGATGCGTTGCGGTATTGTCGCGATCAAAAACCGAGCCTTGCCCGGGCGATCTTATGGGAAACCATCCCTGATAATTGGCATGAGTTTCGCGATTTAGCCACACTTAGCATTCACTGCAACTATCGCCACCTCACCCAAGAGAAAGCAAAATCCGTTAAAGATTCAGGTTTAGCATTGAAGTGTTACACCCCTAATGATCCGCACACCGTGGCACCTTTATGGGAGTGGGGAGTGGACATGATGATCACCGACGCCCCTGAGCGTTATTTATCGATAAGTTGATATCGACAAATTGAAAAATAAGGAGGGAGTGTTGGTGACTAACGATTTGGGATTAAACTGGCGACAGCGAGATATTCTCAGCCAATTAGCCGATGTCGAACATTTAGAAACTGACTACTTGGCCGCGCATTTTTCCGTGACTACGCAGACTATCCGTCGCGATATTAATCAGCTTTGTGCGTTGGGGCTCGCCCGTCGTCATCATGGTGGGATCAATATGCCCTCCGCACAGGCAAACAGTGACTATCAGCGCCGGCTTGAACGCCATCGTGGGATTAAAACTGCGATTGCGCAGGCTGTCGCCGAGCGTATTCCTGACGGGGCCACCGTGATGTTGGGGATTGGCACTACTGTCTCGGCGATTGCCGAACAGCTACTCACCCGACGTGATCTTCGGGTGATAACCAACAACGTACAAATCGCCCACATTCTCGGCGCTAATTCTGACCTAGAAATTTGGCTGGCCGGCGGAAAGTTACGGGCCAACGATCAAGATATGGTGGGCCATTCGGTGATTCAGTTTTTATCCCGCTTTCAAGCCGATATTGCCATTATTGGTTGTGCGGCGGTGAGTGAAGAAGGGTGGGCCTGCGAGTTTTCCCCGGATGAAGCCGATGTCAGTGGCACCATGTTGGAAGCCGCCACCGCGCGTTGGCTGGTGGCTGATGGTTCAAAATGGCAGCGCAGTGCGCCGGTGAAAGTGAAAACGCTCAAGCAATTTGACTATGTGTTCACTGACCACACTGAGCTTGCCAGTGACATTGCCTTTGTTCCTTGTGCGTTTTAATCATGGCGAGTTAGACCGCAAGGTGTGATCATGCTTGCGCCGATAAGATCGCCCGATAGAGTGCTTCTGCGGCCTCACGCGGGGTTTGCTTCGGGTCGTAGAAAAACTCGTCAATCACATCAAAAATGGCACTTTGCACATAGCGTGTGGTCGACAGTCCATGTGACATACTCGGGCTTAAGGTGCCGTGTTCTTGCGCATAGAGAAACGCATCGCGCGATGCGTGGGCGCAATGATCATCCTCAGGCAATGGCACATCAAATCGGATCGGCAAAGAGCCTTTATAACGATTAAAATCGCGTTGAAATTGCGGTGTCAATAAATACGACGCTATATCCGCCTGGCTTTGCCGCTCGTTTTCATTGTTGGGTTTAAAAAACACAAAGCTGTCGACGTTATAGCTAAACGCGTGTTCAGTGCCAGGAACGGCAACACAGGTAAACGCCTTGCCTTCTTGCTGATTAGCTGCGAAAAATTCACCTTTCGCCCAATCTCCCATTACTTGCATGCCTGCCTGATTATTAATCAGCAGCTGCGTGGTATCGCTCCAGTTTCGGCCTTGACCCTTGTCATCGACATATTTGCGCATTTTGGTGAGTAAACGGAACGCTTCAATGACGCCGTCACTCAGTAATGCGTTGCGTTCGAAATTAAGAAACGCCCGCTGATAAAGTTGTGGTCCCATGACGGACAGGGCCAAGCTGTCAAACAGCGTCGCCACTTGCCAGGGCTCTCCGCCCAGGGCAAGGGGAATATAGCCTGCCTGCTTAAGTTTATCTGCCGCAGTAAAAAAGCTATCAAAGTCGGTCGGGATATCAGCATCCGCGGCCTCAAACGCACGTAAGTTAATCCATAGCCAATTTACTCGGTGGATATTAATGGGCGCGGCGACGTAATTGCCTTGATACTGCATCACATCTCTAAGTGGCGCAGGGATCTTGGCTTCCCACTGCTCGGCATCAGCAATATTATTAAGATTACGCAAAAAACCGAGTCTCGCCCACTCCGTGATCTCTGGGCCTTTGATTTGTGCGGCCAAAGGTGGATTGCCACTAATCGCACGAATTCTCAGTGTATTCATCGCACTGATCCCAGCGCGACCTCCTACCGCAAAATCTTGCCATTGATAGCCTTGTCGCTCCATGCCCTGACGTAATACCGAGGCGGCTTTGGCCTCTCCGGCTGAGGTCCACCAGTGAAGCACTTCAACCTTGCTTGCAGCGGCGCTAACGCTGTAGGCTAACAAACTGTACGCAAGCAGCGCACCCGATAAAAATCGTGTTGTTCGACGCATTATTCTTCTACCCGCGGGAAACTGATATCAACTTGTAATCCACCCTCACGATGATTACTGAGCACCATATCACCACCATGGGCATGAATGATATCTCTGGCGATCCCAAGGCCTAAGCCCGAGCCGTCACTGTCATCATGCAAGCGCACATAGGGATCGAACACTGACGTGAGCGCTTCTTCTGGAATACCAGGGCCTTCATCGATCAAGGTGATATCTAAGGTGTGCGCCGCGTCCATCACATAAATGGTTACTTTGTCGCCATACTTAACCCCGTTATCAATTAAATTGGATAGGCACCGTTTAAACGCGAGCGGTTTACAGGTAAATGGCGGCACGGCATCGCTTTCAATCTGCACCCGCATTCTGGTTTGGTTGTGGGGTTCAACAATCATCGCTAAAAAGTCGATCACATCAATCGCGGCCATATTCTCGTGAATATCGGTATCACGCACGGTTTGAACCGCGCCTTTCACCATCATTTCAAGATCGTCCAAGTCTTTATTTAATTTTGCCGTTTGTACCTCATCGTCGATCAGTTCCGCGCGCAGGCGTAACCGCGTGATAGGGGTTTTTAAATCATGCGACATCGAGCGAAAAAGGGTTTCCCGCTCGCGTAGATGGCGTTGTAAGCGTCGTTGCATCCGGTTGAAAGCTCGGGTCACAATCGCAATTTCAGCCGCACCTTCTTCTTTAAGCGGGGGTTGCTCAATGTCAGTACTGAATAAATTAGCGGCCTTTGCTAATCGCTTTAGCGGCCGAGCTTGTTGACGAATTAAGATGTAGGTAAAAAATAGCAGCAAAGCGGTAATGACCACGATAAAGACCACTTGATCGGCGGTGATCAGCGTATCATCGAGGGTCACATAGGGCGCAGGAAGTAGGGCAGCGATATAAACCCATTCACCGGTTTTAAGCTCCATTTGCACCACCAGAATAGGTGGATTGAGTGGCTCTAAGCTTAAGGTGTGATGTGCCCAAGACTTGGGCAAATCTTGCAATAAAATATCGTTATTCAGCACCCGCAATGTTTCAGGGCGAGAAAAATCAACCTCGATGGTGTTTAACGCCGGCAGTTGTTGATGAAGAATGCCTGATACGGTATCGATAGCAACCTGTTTGGCTTGCGTGTCTTCGATCGGCGTGATGTGAATTTTCTCTTTATTGAATGAAACAAAAAACCGCGTGCCACCCATATTACGCAACTGATTCAATGCGACATGACGATACGCCACGGGTAAAGACTGAAAAAAGGTGGTGGTTGATGCAAACATGTTGGCTAAACTCGCCGATGCGGATTCTAATCCCTCTAGCTGGGTTCGCTTCGACTGAGTATACCAGATTGATGTCGCAATCCCTTGTGCCAAGACCACCGATAGTAGCGTTAACAGCAGTGTTCTGGAAAGCAGAGAGCGTGGGATCAGTTTTTCGAGCCATTCATGATTCATACTGGATCTCGGCAACAAACATATAACCTGCACCACGTACCGTTTTAATTAGGTTCGCTTTACTGGTATCGCGTAAGCGTTGACGCAGACGGCTGACTTGAACATCAATACCACGTTCTTGCGCTTGGGCGTCTCGCCCGCGTGTTGCCTGACTAATGGCGTTACGATCCAGTAGCTGGTGCGGGTGGTCGATAAAGAGCATGAGCAGTGCGTAGTCAGAGGCAGACAGCTCGATTTCCATCCCAGTGACAACATGATGCAGCTGCTGCGTAGCTGGCTCAAGACGCCACTGGCCAAAACGGATCGCTTTTGGGCGTGACAAGGTTGTTTCTTGTAACTGTTGAGTACGGCGCAGTAACGCGCGAATACGTGCAATCAGTTGGCGAGGGCTAAAGGGTTTTGCAATGTAATCATCCGCGCCCAATTCAAGCCCGACAATTTGATCCGTCTCGTCCGACACCGCCGTGAGCATAATGATGGGGACACCCGAGTCTTTGCGGATACGTTTACATAAGGTAAAGCCGTCATCACCCGGAAGCATGACGTCTAAAAGAATTAAGTCGGGATACTGCACGGCCAGCTTAGATTGCATCTCATGACCATTTTGCGCGGTGACTACGTCATAACCGGCTTTCGCCAGATAAGCCTGAAGAAGTTCACGAATCTCAACATCGTCATCCACCACCAAGATGCGTTTGGCTGAAGCCATAGTGCTTTTGTCCTCGTTGCTATTTTGATCGGTCCATTATCGGTGCTTTGTGGCTAAGATGCTAGAAACAACCCCGCAGTTTGTGTAATTAATCAGCGACTAACAAAAAGCCCCCAAGCGATATCGAGCTTGAGGGCTGTTAGGCGTGTTTGTATTGTTAAAACAGCGCCTACTTGCAGCAGGCGCTTCACATATTTTATTCACTATTACTTTGCATCGCTTTACGAATACACAGAGCGGCACCGCCCCATGTTACCGCTAAACCGATAAGCATCATTACGATTGCACCTGTTGTCATGCGTCTGTCTCCATATCACGAGCGGGTGTGGTTGTGCTGTTAACAATAATGCCAACAACCAGCATGGCTGCCACCAAGCCCCAACCGAGGGTTAGTAGCTCGAACTGCGCATAGCCACCATAGCCGTCGTTAAAGGTATCAATCAGGTTTTTAACCAAGATCACGGCCAGCATAATCGGGCTGATAAAGCGGATACAAATTTCCATCCACTGTCCCACATTAAATTCAGATACGCGATTCACGTATTGACGGATGTCAGACAGTTTCACTAGCCAGCCTACGACAATTAGCTCAAGCAAGCAGCTGGTTAACAATGCAACGTTGTTGACAAAGTAGTCGACTAAATCAAGCAGCAACAAGCCACCGTTGGTAGCAAACGCCATTGAGACCACAAAGCCCACACCACAAACCGCGATTGCCGCTTTTTGACGTGTGACATTCAACTTATCCATGATCGATGATGTAACCGCCTCGATGATCGAGATATGCGAGCTTAAGCCTGCCACCACCAGCGCTAAGAAGAACAAGGGACCCAAAATATAAGGGATAGGCAACAGATTAATTGCGGCTGGCAAAGTGACAAAGGCCAAGCCGACACCGCCGCTGACGACGTCAGTGATGCCCTTACTCTGTTCGGCGGCCATGTAGCCGAGAATAGAGAAGATCAACACACCCGCGACAATCGAAAAGCCGCAGTTAATCAACACCGTCATTAAGGCGTTATTATTCACATCCGATTTCTCAGGTAAATAGCTTGAGTAAGCGAGCATGATGGCAAAGCCGACAGAGAGAGTGAAGAAAATCTGCCCGTAAGCAGCGGACCAAACACTGGCATCTGTCAGTTTGCTAAAGTCTGGCGAAAACAAGTAGTTAAGCCCATCAAGCGCGCCCGGTAACATCACCACACGGCCAATTAGCAGCAGCACCATGATAAACAACAGTGGCATCATGATTTTGCTCGCCTTTTCGATCCCGCCTTTTACGCCACGGAATACGGCAGCAAACGTGATTGCCCACGCAATGATCATCGGAATCGCAATATGCCATTGCCAATCACCCAAATTAGTGGGCGAGTTTTCACCCAGCTTTAGGTAATCTGAAAAGAAGAAGGCGTTGGTATCTGTGCCCCAATCTTGTCCAAATGAGAAGCCAAAGTACGAAATGGCCCAACCAATGACCGCGACGTAGTAGATCCCAATCGTTGCCGCAATCAAGACTTGGAACCAACCGAGCCACTCAAACTTGGTGTTGAGTTTTGAGAAAACCACGGGCGATGAGCCACGTAATTTTTTTCCTAAACCAAACTCCATGATCATAAATGGAATACCGGCAGTGAGCATGGCGAAAAGGTAAGGGATAAAAAAGGCACCGCCACCGTTCTCATACGCCATATAGGGGAATCGCCAAATATTCCCTAGGCCGACTGCTGACCCAACGGCAGCGAGGATAAACCCAGCCCGTGAGCCCCATTGTTCTCTTTGCATATCTACTTACTCCTTTGCGAATTGCCCTTCTTGCGCTTATCCAAGCCCGCAGTGTTGTGATGCTGCGTTTTTTGGCCGATATGAAAGAAATAGCACATTCCCGCAATATTGATTTTTAACGTCCTGTTGCCCGAATGTTGATTTTTTTATCTAAAGCGGGCAGTCATTGCACATTAAGCACAGCAAGAGACTAAATCAATAGCCTTAAAACCAACAAGTTAGCAAAAAGATGGGGGTTAACCTGCAATAATGATGCTTTGACAGTTGTTGATGATAAAATTTTGTTGTTCTCTAGTGAAAAGAACTGTCTTTTTTGTCAATAGGTGGTGATTCATGGTTATTTGGTGGTGGATGTTAATTGACGAAAAAAACAGCATTAACAAGCGCTTTTATTGTGCCACAGCGTGATGAAACATGATCCTAATAGCAGAATTGCAGCCCATAAAGGCGCACACTTAACCAGGTTTTATACTGTTGGTGAGCTAACCAGCTAACCATCTAACCCTGTAACAAAATTAAAAACGTAAACAGTAAGGAGTCAGGCGATGAACACCACATTGGGCTACGCGTTAATCACCGCAGGTTGTGCGCTAGGCATGATATTTACCTTCGCTGCGGTGGCAGTGATGGGGTAAAAGTGAACAATGTAGATAAGTGTCAGGTTAGATGCTTACTGAAACACGCTCACTCATCCTTAACGGGGTAAGCGCTAGCGCAGCGTTACACGACGCGTTAGACTATGCGGCATCGTTCAATAAAAACAGATGCATAACGTGAGTGTGCTCGTAAGGGGCGAGTGTGGTAGACAGCAAGCAAGCCGTACAACCTAAGATGTTTGCGGCCGATACGCAGGCTATCGGTTTAAATAAGAGCCAGCCTTCGCGACCGCAAAGAATTTCCTTGGTCCTGCAAGGAGGTGGGCAGCGCGGTATTTTTACGGCGGGTGTCATCGACGCATTTTTGACTCGCCACTTTGATCCGTTCGAGCACTATTATGGTACGTCCGCTGGGGCGCTCAATATGAGTGCGTATGTCTGCCAACAATACCAATATGGCTACCGATTTATTACCCAGCTGACGACCCAAGAACGCTTCTTCCACTTAATGAAGTATGTGCGGCGTCAGCATCATATGGATCTTGATTGGGCACTAGAGACCGCGCTACCCGGAAAAGAGACGGCATTGGACATGGAGACGGCACGTCGCCACCTGCAAAATCGATATGCTTATGCGTGTGCAACCGATGTCGATATCTTGAAACCTGCCTTTTTCTCGCTAACAGAAGATAATTGGCCTGATGCGCTTAAGGCAACCTGTGCCATTCCACTGTTGTATCCACACCCGGTTAATATCAACGAACACCGGTACGTCGATGGTGGCGTAACTGCTGCAATCCCGGCGAAAGAAGCGTTTGCGCGCGGCGCGGATATCATTGTAGTGATCCGTACAGAGCCTGATGTAGAACAGGAAAAACGCGTCGATGATAGCGGTCGCTTTCTTGAAACACTGCGAGCACGATTTGAAACCCACAAATCCCAATTTAAAATCGCGGATTACCTCACTAACTTTGAAGAAAAATATCGACTAGCGCGGTTTGAAACCTTTCAAAAAGAGCTGAGTAAGCAGTTAGGAGAGTTATCGGAACGCTATAAGTCGAGCCGAGAGCAGTGGGTCAGTCGAGTGAAAGACAGTATGAGAGAGAAGGCGATGCAAAATGGCGGACGCTGGCTGTTCGGTGGTGACACCATTTATCGGCTACAATCGCTATCGGGTAAGCCACTCAGTACCGACATGCTGAAAATGTTCACCACCCACTATCAAAGCTATCAAAGTGAGCTACAGTTTTTGGCCAACCCACCTGCGCGTGCGCAAGTGCTACAAATTGCGCCGAATGAGCCGCTGCAAAGCAGTGCGTTGTTGAGCAAATCTGAAGCCTTGGAGGCGGATTATCAATTGGGCCTAACATTGGGCAATCAGTTTCTAGATCAATATGGCGATGCGCTGGTGGCTTTGTCATCGGTCGATAACTCAGAGTTTGAGTCGACCTCGGCTCCCATGCCGCATCAAGGATAGGTGGATGACGGAATTTGAAAAAATGCAGCGAGGCTTGCCGTACTGTCCTGCCGATGAGGAACTGACGTTGTTTCGTTATGCGGCGCGCCGACTGTGCCAACAATTTAATCGACTGGATCCAGAGGRTGCCTCCAGCTTAAATGTGGTCACCACTAAACTGTTTGCGCATATCGGTGACAACGTCGAAATCGATGCGCCCTTCTTTTGTCATTACGGTATGAACATTAGTATCGGCAGTAATGTCAGTGTCGGGCCCAATTGCACGATTCTAGATGGCGCGCATGTCAGCGTTGGCGATAATGTCAGCATTGGCCCGAACGTTGGGATCTATACCACCCGCCATCGCGTATTACCGCTAGATATTGCCCGTGGTGAGTGTGAGTCTTCTCAAGATGTGATTATTGGTAACAACGTCATTATTGAAGGCAATACGGTGATTAAAGCGGGCATTGCAATCGGTGAGGGGGTCGTGATTGAAGCAGGATCTGTCGTGGATACAGACATTGAGCCTTTCTCTATTGTCGCGGGTAATCCTGCCGTTGTGGTGCGCCGGTTACAATAAACACACTCAATATCTGAATACATGATGTTATAACATAACCCTTTTGTGTTATATTATAACATCTTCTCATTGGCATCCGATCGTGGGTGTAGTAATGTTAGCGCCCTGAATCGGGTATCAGCAGTAAGAGATAAACGCATAATGGTTAAAGTTAGGGCCCGAGTGCCGTTGAAAGTCGGGGTGGGAAGCGAGATCCCCGCAGAGATCCTTTCCTTCCATGGATTACAATCCGAACAAGAGCACGTCGCGCTGATCTTTAAGCAGGCCGATCACACGGCTAATCCACCGCTAGTACGTATGCACTCTGAGTGCCTAACCGGCGATGTCTTTCACTCCTCACGCTGTGATTGCGGCGAACAACTAGAAGAAACTATCCATAAAATGGGTGAAGATGGCGGGATTATTTTGTACCTCCGTCAAGAAGGACGAGGCATTGGTCTGTACAATAAATTAGACGCCTATAAGTTACAAAGCGAAGGCATGACAACTTACGAAGCCAACAATCACCTTGGCTTCGCTGACGATCTGCGAGAGTTTACCGAAGCGGCGCAAATGCTCAAAGCGCTTAATATTGATTGCATCCGCTTAGTGACCAATAACCCGAAAAAAATCGAAGAATTACAAGCCGCAGGTATCACCTTAAAAGAAGTGATTGGCACCAAAGCCCACCTTAAAGATGGTAACCGTAATTATCTGAAAGCCAAGATCGAACACGGCAAGCATCGTCTCAATCTTGAGCAAGACTGAATATTAAGCGTTAACGCCTCGTAATTTGGCAAAAAGGCAGTGACAGTGGCTGCCTTTTTTGGTTAGAGTTTCGCTATTATATCAGTCATCACTCAAGGACGAGTTATGCGTGTACCGGCTTGGCGTTATCTCTTTCCCCCTTTACCTCCCGTTGCCATGTTAGCGGCAATTGGCGGCGGGCTTGCATTAACGTATTACTTTCCTTTTGATATTAAGCTAGGCAGCCCCAGCTGGGCGATTGCACCGTTTGTCGTTGCCTTAGGGCTATTGCTGGCGGCAAAATGGGCGTTTCATCGTCATCACACCACTGTCGATCCGCTACAAGCCCCCTCCGCGCTGGTCACTACAGGCATCTACGCTTATAGCCGTAACCCAATGTACTTGGCGATGATATTGATCATTGTTGCCGCCGGGTTCTACTTTAATGCGCTATGGTGCTGGGGGATGATCCCTGCTTTTATGGCTTACTTGTCTGCCACATTTATTCCTGCCGAAGAGTATCGCTTGTTGAGCCAATGGCCCGATGAATTTGAAGCCTACAAAGCACAGGTGCGTCGCTGGATTTAGGATTAGATAAACTAATCTTTAATATAACAAAGAATCGGGGTGGTGACGCTAAACGTCGATTGCTTACCTTGCCTGCAAAGCCTATCATTCCCTCACCGTAAACAAGGTGTTCTCGGAGGTTATGTCCTTAACCTCAATCTTTTTTCGTTTTTCAATGTTAATTTCGCATAATAATTTTTAGGAGTGTTGGTATGTCCTCGGCAATGCCTATGGGCAAGCTATTGCTATTGATCGTGATGTTGGCAGCGGTTGGGCAAATGACCCAAACCATGTATGTACCTTCTATTGGCGTGATGGCGACGGACTTTGCGGTGTCACCGTCACGGTTACAAGCAGTCATGGCCTGTTATTTGATTCCGTACGGATTATCGCAGTTCATTTATGGTGCCGTGTCTGACCGAGTAGGGCGTAAACCCGTGATATTGGCCGGCCTGGTACTATTTTTAGTGGGTACAGGCGTAACCTTACTGGTGAGCTCATTTAACGGTTTTTTGATTGGCAGCGTCGTTCAAGGTGCTGGCATTGGCTGTGGCGGCGCCATGGCGCGTACACTTCCGCGAGACTGTTTTTCTGGTGCTAAACTGCACCGCGCTAATAGCCTTGTCAGTATGGGACTGATTTTCTCTCCCTTACTTGCGCCGCTACTCGGGGGATTCTTAACCGAAGCTTTAAACTGGCGCGCGAGCTACTTTTTCTTGCTCCTACTAGGCATTGCCGTGTATGCGATCATGACGCTGCGAYTTACCGAAACATTGCCACGTGAGTCACGTCAACCCGGTCACTTTGGTACACGTTACCGCCATGTTATGGGCTCACGTCGCTTTAAAGGCTATCTGCTTTGCCTCGTGACTGTGTTTGCCGGTGTCTCTCTGTTTGAAGCAGCGGCAGGTGTGATTATGTCCGATACCATGGCGTTATCACCGCGTATGATTAGTTTGCTTTTTGTGGTACCACTTCCTGCTTACTTAGTGGGGGCGGGACTATCTAGCCGATTCGCCGACAGCCTGGGCTATTATGCCACGTTGGCACTGGGCAGCGTCCTCGCTCTGATGGGAGCAGGATTGATCACCTTACCTGGCCTAATGGGTGAGGTGTCACTTTATGCATTGATTGGTGGTGGCTGTGTTTACTTTGCCGGAGCAGGCATTCTGTTTCCCGCGGCAAGCACCGGTGCAATTAGCCCGTTCCCTCATCATGCCGGAACCGCCGGCGCGATTTTAGGCGGTACACAAAACCTTTTGGCAGGGGTAGTCACCTTGGTGGCAAGTCAGTTGGGCGTGGCAAGTCAACTCTCTCTGGGGGCAATCATGCTGATACTCGGCACACTCGCCACGATCGGGCTATTCATCAGCTATCACGCAGAAACTCATGGCGATGATCACGCTTCGCTCACCGCGCATTAATCGGTCAGAATATCGTGATTACCCGCAAAACCGACAACAACGGCAGTGAAAGGGCTGCCGTTACGGCTAAGTTTGAATGCGCTTGAGAGCCTCAAGATAAGTGTAAGGACATTAATGCAACTGCTTTCCGTTTCGGTTCCACAGCATATGGCAGAATTTATTATCGATATCGCGGCTAATCAGCATGCGCGCGAATACAGGTTTAAGCACTTCGTCGCCGGCCAGTCCAATTTGCACTTCTGCACACTGAGATAAATCTATATCAGCGCCCACGTGTTCAGGCCAGTCACTGTTAACCTCGACCACAATCGCACCGCCTTCGTCTTCAAACCGAGATTCAAAAAGCAGCAAATCGTCATGCTCCAAGTTGTCGGGGGCCATTTCGGTAAAAATATCAAACGCGGTCTCGATCATATCCTCTAAGTTAAGCAGGTTGTGTTGCGTCATAATTATCTCTCGTTGGGGTGTGCATGGTCGTACTATAACATGCGCAAGGTGGCATCTCAGCTATCAAAAACGCCAAGAGTGGGGCATGGCTCTAGAGATTCGTATGGCACCCCCTAAATCATGCACAGAGAACCACTCTGGTGATTATCACAGAGACTGACTAAAATTGAAGCAGAACCGTTGTTAGAGCGTTGATTTGTTAATGCAGATGACCAACAATAGCGCGCCTGTTCAACCGTGTGTAAAAGTCGTGACTCAGTTGCAATCTCGAACCGCGTATTTACCCGAGCCCGATCGGCGCGCGCCATTCCAATCTGAATTTATTCCCGTGATGATCAAAGCGGTGAAACAGCTGCGTGCTCTGCTTGGCAAGCGGCTTCACGGTGTGTATATCAGTGGCGATATTGTCTGGCGCCGTGCGGTCGTCAAAGAAACGGTGTTATCACTGACCGTTGTGTGCCAACAGGCGTTAACGCTTGATCAATCTAATGCGTTAAATACCTTGTTGTGGCGATTGAAAACCAGCCATAGCAAAGTGATCAGTGATTGCCATATCGATATAGTGACAGTGTCACACGTTAGCGATCTGTCGCAAGTCTTCCATTGGGGCTTCTTTTTTAAGCACAGAGCGATTTGCCTGTATGGACAAGATCTCTCTCTTAGTTTTGGCTTGTTCGAAGCCAGTTGGGAAGTGGCAAAAGCCATGAATCCAGACGTATCGGAAAAGCTTGCGCGCGCCAAGCAAAAGGTGACCGCCGCGACAACTTGGAATACCCAGCTCAACGTCGCACAATCGATCGCCGATACCTTAATACGCGCCGCATTTGGGTTAGTTATGCATAAAGAAGCACGTTGGAGTGAGTCATTAGAAGAGTGTGCCGACGCATTTATCAAACATTATCCTGCTCAGAAAACCGCAATTGAGCGACTTTTTATACTACTAGAACGCAAACCTGTAAAAAAACGTGCTGTTATGACCCTCCTCAATGACTTTGGTGATTGGTTGATCAAAGAATATGCCCGTATTGACTTTAAAATTGGTTAACAGGCATTGAAGGCAAGTTTGCGCCTTATCGGTTGATTATATTTGGGCTTATTCTGTGAGCTAACCCACCTCATACCCTACAAATGAGTAACAGAATCTGATCTTGGTCAATAAAACGGTGTAACAAACTTTTCACAAAAGAGAGTTTGTTGAACTATGAAACCAGAAAATGGCATGGCGAATCGACTTTTACGATGTATTTATTCAGTATTTATGACTAAATAGTTATTTACATCCTATGTGTGATTCGATAATCTGCATGCCAGTCAGTCACAGTGAGTGAATAATTAATCGCCAAAGTGGTTGGTTTTCGCTGTGAGATAAATAAAAATTCAGGATTCAGACGTATGCAAAAAACTGACACACTCTCCAAGAAGGCACCTTCGACGAGAAATATTCTGATGTTCGCGATCCCATCGCTGCTTGGGTTGCTGTTTTTCATGACACCCATTACTTTCGGCGACAGTGTCACTATCCCTATTGCGGTGATGGCCAGCACTGTGTTGGACTTGTTAGGTAATAGTGCAACCGCGGTCGTCACTGCCTTAGTGGTGTTGAGTGCCGTTGTTTCAGTATTGGTTACCTTGACCAAACCTGCCGTGATCACACGTCATGGCTTCCTTAATGGCTTATTCAACGTAACCCCCATTTGGTTGGCAACTCGTATATTTGGCGCTGTTTTTGTCATCATGGCGTTTTATGGGATCGGTACGCCAGTGATCATGGGTGAAACCACCGGGGCGTTTGTGCTTAATGAATTGCTGCCTACCTTGCTTTCGGTATTCATTTTTGCCGGTTTATTGTTACCACTGCTAACCAGCTTTGGTTTATTGGAGTTATTGGGCGCGGTGTTCACCAAAGTCATGCGCCCACTGTTTGGTTTGCCGGGGCGCTCGGCCGTTGATTGTGCGGCGTCTTGGTTGGGCGACGGTAGTGTCGGCATTTTGATGACCAGCAAACAGTATGAGCAGGGCTTTTACACCCAGCGAGAAGCGGCGGTTGTCGGCACCACCTTCTCAGCGGTATCGATCAGTTTTAGCTTGGTGGTGATTGCACAAGTTAATTTGATGCATATGTTTACCTGGTTCTATCTCACTGTATGTTTAGCCGGGATTGCGGCGGCAATAGTGGTGCCACGTTTGCCTCCTTTATGCTGGAAAAAAGACGCGTTAATCGATAACTCAGAGCGACAAGGTGACGAGGAAACATTACCAGAAGGGTATTCTACGTTAAGCTATGGCCTGCATTGTGCCCTCAACCGTGCCGAGAAAATCCGCTCGGTGAACAGCGTGCTCAAAGAGGGCGCCCAAAACGCTGTCGACATGGTACTCGGTGTCTTGCCTGTGGTGATGGCAATCGGAACCGCGGCACTGATGGTCGCAGAATATACCGACGTCTTTAGTATTCTCGGCGCACCCTTTGTACCACTGCTTGAATTGCTGCACATTCCTGATGCGGTGAAGGCGTCCGAGACCATGGTGATCGGCTTTGCTGATATGTTTATCCCGGCCATTCTAGCGGCAGACATTGAAAGCGAAATGACCCGCTTTGTGATTGCCACCGTGTCGGTCACTCAGCTGATTTATATCTCCGAAGTAGGTGCACTCTTGCTCGGCAGTAAGATTCCAGTAAAACTGTGGGAGCTGTTTGTGATCTTTATTTTGCGTACCCTGGTGACGCTTCCCGTTGTTGCAGGTATCGCCCATTTGATTTTCTAACGGATGATAGAGCGCGAGTAAAACACAATGACGTCTCACTCGATGAAGGGTGAGGCGTTTTTTTTAAAAAGGGAGATGGGATGAAAATTGTGACATTGCACGGCTTATACATGCACGGCATCTTTTTGATCCCCCTGTGTGAGCGGCTGGAAAAACAGGGCCATCAGGTGCTGAATCTTTCGTATAACACCTTGAACCCAGACTTCGATGAGATAAACGCTAAAATTGATGCGTTTATTGGCCAAACGCCCGCCATTCTTATTGGTCACTCAATGGGTGGGCTGATTATTCGACGCTACCTTGAGCGCCAAACCGAGCGCCTCTCGTCTGGCACGATAAACGTTCGTGCGGTGATCACCTTAGGGACTCCGCACCAAGGTGCTCAACTTGCTCGTTTATTTGGTGACCTTGGGTGGGGTGGCTGGTTATTTCAACGTAGTGAGCACCTGTTGATCCCAGATACCGTTACCCCTTGGGTCGACTTGCCACCGTTGCACAGCCTCGCCGGAGATTGTCCCTTCGGCCCCGCGGCTATGCTGTTAAAAAAACAAGTCTGTGATGGCACCGTGTTGGTTGAAGAAACAAAAATCGAAGGCATGACTAGCCACGATGTGTACCCGGTTACCCACATTGCCTTACTATTCTCACGCCGGGTGAGCGATAAAGTGAGCGCGATTATTGATAGCTACCGACCCGCCTGCGAAAAAGCCGGCGAGCCGAGAGACTAAGCGAACGACGCTTTACTAGGTAAATAAATGGGTAACTTGGTAGATAAATGGGTAACTTGATAAATAAAGGGGTAGTATCGGATTATCCTCACCATCAATATAAGGGCTCTTCATTGGTTAGCCATTTGGCGACAAAGCTGCCATCAGGATCGTATTGCGCGGCTTGCTTGTCGAGATTAAATCGGCGGCTGCCGCGGGGATCAGCCCCTACACCCGCCAAATATTGCCAATTGCCATAGTTGGCCGCCACATCAAAATCAATCAGCTGCTGCTCAAAATACGCCGCGCCATAACGCCAATCGATCCCAAGCTCGTGAATTAAACAGCTGGCGACTAACTGGCGACTACGGTTAGAGATCCACCCAGTGTGTTTTAACTGACGCATGGCGGCATTCACAATCGGGAAATCGGTACTGCCTTCGCGCCATGCCATAAAGGCTTCAGCATAAAACGTGGTTAGAGGACGTTTATTGGCGATACCTTTAAAGCGGAAAAAGCGCGCACCGTAGTGATACAGCATCCACTGAAAATATTCGCGCCATAACAACTCAAAATACAACCAATAGGTCGATTCGTTTTGCTCGACATTGCGCTCATAGCGGTTTAACTCCGCGGCCGCCCAACGTACCGACAAGCAACCGTTGGCCAGCCAAGCCGATAAACGCGAAGAAAACGCCCACCCATCAAGACCATTACGCGTTTCTTTATAACGCTGGACCCGGTGCGTATCCCATAAGAAATGATTCAATTGGGCGCGGCCGGCAATTTCACCGCCTTGATACGGGGAAATCCGACGGTCGGACAGTGGTGCCGGCTCAGATGTCATGCCAGCCAAGGGCGCCGGTAATGACTCAGGCACCGGCAAGGGTAATCGCGGTTGGATCCCTTTCTTTTCGACCGCTTTACGAAACTGCGTAAACGTTGGCGGGATATCAGGTAAATCAAACGGCAACTGGTGTTGTGTAAACAGCGTATGCGCATCGGACACCACCACCCGCTGCGGAAAGCGGCTGACTAAAGTGTCTACCTGGTGGCGCTCACGCGTACCAGGGTGGTCGGTGACGCCAATCAGATCAAACTCATGATCCATACAAAGGTTCGCCACCACTTCCAGCGGGTTGCCCGTACGAATAATCAGCTTTTGCCCCATGGCATCTAAGGCACGGTGCAGCTCCGTTAAGCTTTGCCACAAAAATGTCTCGCGCTGAGGGCCCAAATGCTTGCTTTGAAAATGATCTGCACGTGACCAGCTCGGATCAATCACAAACACACAGGTCAGCGTGTCACAGCTTGAGGCCAAATTAGCGAGCGCAGGATTGTCGTGTATTCGAAGGTCGTGGCGAAACCACATGAGTCCACGTTGCATACAAATCTCCTTTTTGTCACCAATACGCTGTGATACCAGTATCGGATTGCTTACACAGTATGGCTGCTTAGTAATTAAACAGCCATACGATAAAGTGGATGATTGGGCATCACAGGGAAGGGGGCTGGGCTATCGGGCGGTTAGATTTGGCGCTGACGCTGCGCCCACATCCCGATAAAGATAAAGGTCGCCACTAAGCCGGCAAACAGCCAATGATCAGGCCATCCACGCATTTTACCCGCAAGCCACGGCGACACCGCTATAATGAAAGCGCCGTAACCAAAAGCATTGATTGCCACAAATACCAGAGTACGAACAATAAAATGGTGTCCGGTTAATAAACGGCGTAGGGTACGGTTAATGTCATTACCAAACACCACCAAAAGCGACGCGACAATAGCCATCGCAATATCATTTAGCCAAGGCGTTAACCACGCACCGGCCTGAGAGAGCCAAGAGATTAAAATATTCATAATGATAAACACTGTGTAGAATGCGGCTAGGTTACTGATTTCTGCTGGCGACTTCCAGCGCTGACTGAGGCCGCACTCGGTTGGGCCGCATCCGGTTGGGCTACAGCTGGCGCGCACGACGTAAGGAGAAAGCATGAAGATCGCATCGATCGGGCTTGGCGACATTGCCCAGAAAGCGTATCTACCCTTATTGGCCAACTGGCCAGGATTAGATTGGGTCTTGTGTAGCCGTGATAGCCAAAAGTTGGCTGCGCTCGCATATCAATATCGGGTGACGAACACGGCCACCGACATCCATGAATGCTTGGCGCTTGGTGTGGATGGGGTGATGATCCATAGCGCGACCGACTCGCATGCGGCCTTGATTCGTCCCTGCCTCGAAGCTGGCGTGCCGGTATTTGTTGATAAGCCCGTTGCCCCTTCAGGCGCAGACGTTGAAACCTTATTTAACCTGGCTGAGCAACACCAAACGCCGTTGTTTGTCGGGTTTAATCGCCGTTATTTGCCACTGTTAAACACCCACCTGAACGATCAGCGTCCGGAAGATGAGTTAGGTACACCGTTGTTATCGTTGCGCTGGGAAAAACACCGCCATGCGCTGCCTGATGCACCACGCCGCTTTATTTTTGATGACTTTATTCATCCGCTCGACAGTATTAATGTACATGGCGACATGAGTATTGATGATTTAGACGTGTTCGCGCAATTTGGTGAAGGGTTACTCGGCCGATTAGATGTGCGCTGGCACCGTGATAATAGCTTGTTTGAAGCCAGCATGAATCGCCAATACGGTGCCACCAAAGAAACCATTGCCGCTGCGTATCGTAATGAGTGCTATTTCTTTGATGGTTTTACCCGAGGCGAACGCATGCAAGACAACGTGATCACTCAGCTTAGCCTCCCAGATTGGACCGGTATGCAGGCGAGCAAAGGATTTGAGGCAATGCTAACTCACTGGTTTGAGGTGGTCAGCGCAGGCTGGGTTGAAACCTCACTGACTCAGCGTAACGTCTCAACCCATTGGACCGCCGACGATCTTGTGGTGTACTGCGACGCATTGCGCGATAGTGACTAAATCGAACATGCCGTTCCCGTCGCGCAGCGGGATTAAACTTGCGCTGTCTCAGTCTGTGGCTCGCCGGTTAAATAGGGCATTAACAATGCACGCACATTTAAGGTGACATCCAACTTCGCGGCCAGTAAATACAAGCCCGCAATTTTACGATGCAAAAACAACGCATCGGCCGGCGGCGTATGCCAATAGCCTTGCTCCATACTCAAGGCAACGCCGCGATTACGTAAACGCGTGGCTAAGTCTGCTTGCCCAAACGCAAATGGCGCATCGGCAGCAATGGGCTCACAAGCGGTGTTCACCAGCTCAAGCACGCTGGCCTTTTGCTCGGGTAAAATATGCTCAGCAAAAAAGCCAATCTGAGTCAGCGCCGCTTCAATCCCTGCATTATCTTTTTCTATCGCCGCCAAAAACAGCTTGCGATAGCCATCGGTAAACGTCGGTGCATACTGACGCGTGGCGCCAAAATCGAGCAATACCACGCGGCCCGTGTCTGGCTGATACAAGTAGTTAGCGAAGTTCGGATCGGTTTGCACCTCCCCAAACATAAACACCTCTTCAAACAGCAATTGGAACAAACGACTTACCACCCGCTGGCGTACCGCTTCTGAAGCACGGTCAAGCTGCTCAATGGGTTCACCCGCCATATAACTCATGGTTAGAATGCGATCCGAGGTAAGGGCTGCATATACGTTAGGCACCACTAAGCCATCAGCGTCTTTTAAATGGGTACCAAACCGAATAAGCGACTGCGCTTCTTTCAGATAATCGGCCTCGTCATGCAGCTGTTGCTTGGCTTCATCGAGTAAAGCTTGGTAGTTCGCCTCTTTGGGGATAAGGCCACTCAAACGCAGCAGAGTGATGACATTGTCGACATCGCTATCAATGCTGTCTTTGATGCGTGGATATTGCACCTTCACTGCCACTTTGTCACCGGCATCGGTATACGCTTCGTGCACTTGACCAATGGAAGCTGACGCGATGGGAGAGAAGCGAAAATGGGTAAATTCTGCTTGCCAATTGTCGCCCCATTGTTCGTTAAGCACGGCTTTAAGCTGTTTTGGCGGCATGGGCGTGGCATGATTACGCAACCGCGCGAGCAGATCGCTGAGCTCTGGCGGGATCAAATCGCCCGCATCCATCGACAACAGTTGACCCACCTTCATCGCCGCGCCGCGTAAATCTGCCAATTTATCGGCCACGTGGGCAATATTGGCCGGTGACATCACCAAATCTTTACGACTTGGTCTGTTACCCTGCGCAAACTGCTTCGTGCCTTCCCACGCAACATTCGACGCCACTCGCCCGGCTATTGAAGCCAACGCCCCAAAACGAGACCATTTACCATGCGGAACCTTGCTGCTTTTCATAACCATCTCCTTATCACCCACTAAGTGTACGGTATAAACCAAGGAATGGTTTGGTGAGGCTTCGGTTACTCGTTTCCACGCTCCTGCGTGGGAACGAGTAAGGCGGGATAAAAATCAAAAAGGGCGCTTACGGCAAGTATTCTTTCGCTTTACAATGGTCATTTTAGCGGTATCATTTTCACGCAAACGTTTACGTGATTATTTTATACTCTATTGAGAGGGTTTCATGCTATCTGATGTCGAAATCTGTCGTAACACCACACTGACTTCCATTTCTACCATTGCCAAGCAAGCCGGTTTGCTTGAAGCAGAGTTTGAAACCCAAGGCAGCCACAAAGCCAAAGTCTCTCTCAATTGTTTGAAGCGCCTCGCGCCTAATCAAACTGGCAAGTTGGTCGTGGTTACCGCTATTACCCCAACGCCGCTGGGCGAGGGTAAAACGGTGACCACCATCGGCCTGGCGCAAGGGTTAGCGAAACTCAACCAATCCGTGACCGCTTGTATTCGTCAACCTTCGATGGGGCCGGTATTTGGGGTAAAAGGCGGCGCGGCTGGAGGCGGTTATTCACAAGTGGCCCCGATGGAAGAGCTAAACCTGCACTTAACCGGTGATATTCATGCCGTCACTGCTGCACACAATTTGGCCGCTGCCGCGATTGACGCGCGCATCTATCACGAGCAGCGCTTGGGCTATGACGACTTTGAAGCTCGAAGCGGACTAAAAGCGTTAAACATCGATCCGAATCGCGTGGTGTGGAAGCGGGTGATGGATCATAACGATCGCGCCTTGCGCATGGTTACTGTGGGCAAAAATGAGCCGGGAAAAACCATTAATGGCTATGAGCGAGAGGGCGGATTTGATATCTCAGCCGCTTCTGAGTTAATGGCGATTCTGGCGCTGGCAAGCGATCTTCGTGACTTACGTCAGCGCATTGGCCGCATTGTGTTGGCTTATAGTCATGCCGGTGAGCCGATCACGACCGAAGATTTGCAAGTGGCGGGGGCGATGGCGGTAAGCATGAAAGCGGCAATTGAACCCACGCTCATGCAAACCTTAGAGGGCGTGCCGACGCTAATTCATGCCGGCCCCTTTGCCAATATTGCCCATGGTAATTCGTCGATTATTGCCGATAACATTGCCCTTAAGCTGGGTGATTATACCGTCACCGAAGGGGGCTTTGGCTCAGACATGGGATTTGAGAAGGCATGCAATATCAAAGCGCAAGCATCCGGTAAAGCACCAGACTGCGCGGTGATTGTGGCCACATTACGTGGCTTAAAGGCCAACTCAACGCACTATAACTTTTTGCCTGGGCAACCACTACCAGAATCACTTTTTGTGGATGATCATGAAGCATTGGTGGCAGGGTTTGAAAACCTGAAGTGGCACATCAACAATGTAAATCAATATGGTGTGCCGGCGGTGGTCGCAATCAACCGTTTCCCGCAAGATAGCGATGCTGAGCTTGCGACATTAAAAGCCATGATCGAGGCGTTACCCAACCAGGTACAAGTTGCCGTCAGTGAGGGCTTTGCTCACGGCGGCGAGGGCACGCGTGAACTGGCAAAGAAAGTCATGGCTCAATGTGCCGCTCCTTCGACCTTTAGGCCTTTGTATTCAGCCGATCAATGCTTAGAAGAAAAGCTGATGGCCGTGGCTGAAGTCGGGTACGGTGCAGGGAGTGTCACGCTCAGTGATGTTGCTAAGCAGCAGCTGCAACAATTTAAGCAACAAGGCCTTGATGATTTAGCTGTGTGTTTGGCGAAAACGCCGCTGTCAATTTCAACGGATGGCACGATTAAAGGCGCGCCGCAAGGGTTTGATGTACCGATCCGCGAGTTGAAATTGTGTGCCGGTGCCGGATTTGTCTATGCCTTATGCGGCAATGTGATGACCATGCCCGGATTGCCGGAAAAACCGGCGTTTATGAAACTTGACCTCGATGATGAGGGTAATATTGTTGGGTTGAGTTAATGACTTAGCGCCCGAACAGAGTGCTAGGATTGTTAGATGACGTTGCTCGTTTAAAGGCGAATTCAATGGATGATCAACAAATTACGGATAAAGCTATAAAGCAAGCAAAAGCAATGAAAAAAGTGATTGCCAGAAAGCTTGTTGATCATTTACCCGAGGAGGAGGAAGCGGCTTCTGTATTTATGGCAGGGTCGCCAGGCGCAGGTAAAACGGAAGCGGCTAGAGCGATGGTGCGTGCGTTCAAGAATGAGCACGATCTGACATTGGTGCACATAGAGAACGACGAGTTAAGAAAGGAGTTTGAAGATTATCAAGGTTATAATTCGCCCTTGTTTCAGCGTCCAGCTACAATCTTGGTAGAGGCTATTCATGATCGCGCTTTGAAGCGAAGAGTAAGCTTTATTCTTGATTCAACGCTTTCCAACTTCGATAAAGCCAAAGATAATATTGAACGATCCTTGAAAAAAGGCCGCTTTGTTATGATTGTTTTTGTATATCAAGAGCCAATGCAAGCTTGGCGGTTAGTGAAAGCGAGAGAAAGCGTTGAAGGCCGTCGTGTCCCTAGTGAAGTCTTCATTAATCAGTTCCTAGAATCGCAACGTGTTGTGAGTGAATTAAAGAAACTATTTAGGGATCAGATTGATATCACTTTTATTGAGAAAAACGTCGATGGTGACAACAAGAGACCACACTTTAACGTCGATGACATTGACGCACTATTGCGCAAAAAGTACAATCGAGAGTCACTTGAGCAAATCGTTGGTATCACGAGAGGAGGAAGCCATGCAGAACAAGCGTAATAAGGTAAAATCTACCGCTTTCTCTGACTTCGTGCGTCACTCGTCGTCAAAAGAAAAGCGAAAGTTTTTTGATAAAATAGTGAGAGAAACGATTAAAGAGCAGCAAGACATGCTCACAAAGGCAGAGCAAACAGCCAAGTGTCAGTAATCGTTTATATTTCTTGCGAGAGCCGCTGTTATCAGCGGCTTTTTTGTTTTTGCTAGACTCGGCCACGTTTGTGATTGTCGTCACGGTAGCGTGATGTGGTATCCTCTTTGGCTTCAATTCTCCCACCGACTGTGAGCCTGACTTGAAAAAAATCGCGGTTTTTGTCGACGTTCAAAATATCTACTACACCACACGTCAAGCCTACGGGCGCCAGTTTAACTATCGCCAGTTGTGGCACACGCTGAGCCAAATGGGTGAGGTGGTTACCGCGTATGCTTATGCCATTCGTCGTGATGATAATCAGCAAATCAAATTTCAAGATGCACTGCGGCACATTGGCTTTACCGTGAAGCTCAAACCTTATATTCAACGCGCCGATGGTAGCACCAAAGGCGATTGGGATGTGGGCATTGCCATTGATGTGATGGAAGCTGCGCCGGATGTCGATACCGTGGTTCTGCTCTCTGGTGATGGCGATTTTGATTTGCTGATGAACAAAATTCGCGAGCGCTATCATACCGAAGCCTTCGTGTTTGGAGTGCCTGCGTTAAGTGCCAACTCTCTCGTGAATAGCGTTGATCGCTTTATTCCCATTGACGATAGCTTATTGCTGTAGAGCCGATTAAGGCTGAGGGAATCCATTCCGTTTTGAATTTGATGTTGAGGTAAGTTGACGATGTACAAATTAATCGCCCTAGATATGGATGGCACCTTGTTAAACAGCGATAAAGAAATATCGGCTGAAAACAAACAGGCCATTGCCCGCGCGCGTGACAAAGGGGTGGCCGTGGTGTTGGCATCTGGCCGCCCGCTTGAAGGCATGCAACCTAAGCTGGATGAGTTGGATATTCATTCAGATAAAGACTTTGTGCTGTATTACAACGGCTCGATGGTGAAAAACGTGGGGACTGACGAGGTGATCTTGCAAAAGGGGCTAGACGGTAAAGCTGCCAAAGCGCTCGCTCGACATGCTGAAGCATTAGGTGCCTATGTGCATGCCTTTAGCACCGAGCACGGATTGATCACCCCTGCGCTCAACCCGTATACCGACATTGAGGCCAACATCAACGGGCTTGATATCACCGTGATGGATTTCGAGACTCTAAGCGATGATCACCCCATTATTAAAGTGTTGATGGTGGCGGAGCCAAGCAAGTTAAATGAAGTGATCAGTGCTTTACCCGCAGCGCTGCGCGAGGAGTTTACGGTGGTGCAAAGTGCGCCCTTCTTCCTTGAATTTCTAAACCCGGCAAGTCATAAAGGGGCGGGGGTCGCTGCAATTGCAGAACACTTAGGTATTCACCCCGACGAAGTGATCTGCATGGGCGATGCAGAAAATGACCATGCGATGTTGAAATATGCGGGTCTTGGAATTGCCATGGCCAATGCGATGGAAGCAACCAAGCAAATCGCGGATTATATTACCGAAAGTAACGATAACCACGGTGTCGCTAAAGCAATCGAAAAGTTTGTCTTAGCGGTAGATAGCTCAGTGGCGTAATTGTAGGTTACAACTTAAAAAGGCTTGTTAGAAAGCAGGCCTTTTGTATCTACGTAAACATATACATGACGTTTATTTTTTATGCGTCGAAAGGGAATATATCAAGATACTAAAAAAAGAAGGGGATAATTTGAAGTGGTGCGTCCGGGCAGACTCGAACTGCCGACCCCCGCCATGTCAAGGCGGTACTCTAACCAACTGAGCTACGGACGCGTATTTCAAAATTTGGTGCGTCTGAGTGGACTCGAACCACCGACCCCCGCCATGTCAAGGCGATACTCTAACCAGCTGAGCTACAGACGCATACCATTTTTTTAGAACAGCCACCGCGATGTTGAAGCGATTGACCATTTGCTATCAAGCCAAGTGGTGCGTCCGAGTGGACTCGAACCACCGACCCCCGCCATGTCAAGGCGATACTCTAACCAGCTGAGCTACGGACGCACAGTGCTTGAAAGCGGGGTGAATAGTAGCGAGTTCATCTTTATCGCGCAAGCGCTTCAACGCATATTTTTGTACATTCGCGTTTGTTTGGCGATTTGATCATCAAAGTGGCGATATTTTCGCTTTTTCAGTCGCTTCGCTACGTCGCTATTGCCCCAGTTTGACGTCACAGCGTTGAAAAAGTTGCTGCCATACATCTGCATGGTGCTTGATCGCGTCTTTGTATTGGCGGTAAGCCTCTCCCTGCCAATAGGCGTTTTTATACGCGCTAAACGCATCCGGTGTTTGCAACGTAGCAAAACGGGTCAACGCTGGCGCAATATCACGATAAAGGCCATCGACACGGGCTAAATACGGCTGAACGTCGCCGACGTAAAATTTATAAAACACGGTTTGTAGGCGCTCTAGGCGGGTCGTATCAAAATTGCCGCCACACAGGACTTTTTCTTGGTGATTGGCGATCAGTGCACTGGTTTGGTTAAGCCAAGCGGTGTGATAGCTCAAGCTAACAAATAGGGCGCCAAGAATGCGTTGCTTTTCAATGCTCTCTTGCCAGTCGGTGACCGATTCGTTGGCTACCGGGTGGTGGTTGAGTAAATGGCTAAACTGATCAATGGTGCTGACGGCATTACTATGTGCGGGAAGATCAATGGGGAGTGTATAGGCCGGTAAACTCAGCTGCCCGCGCCAGGCATCACTATCAGCCAAGGTATTCCAGATTACGGTATCGCGCTGTTGGCGTTTCAGTGCCAGTGCCTGTTCTAACTCAGCGTGAATGCTCGGATCTTTGACTTGTGGTAAACACTGTTGGGCGGTGTCAATAAAATTGAGTTCATAATCGAGTTGGCGAAAGCGATCGGCGACTTTGCCGAGGGATGAGTTGCGCTCGGCGATAAGATTAAACAAGCCACACTGACGCAGCTCGTAGGCATCAAGTACGCCCATTCGTAGTGCTTCAAGTGGCTGGACTAGATCGCGTTTGCGTGGCAACGGCGGCACCGCTGGAGTGGTAAAGTCGGGCGTCGGTGCATCAAGCACATTGCCTAAACGTTGGTAATAATCAGCCATCATGTCTTTGGCCGTATCGTCAGATTGGCACCCACCTAATCCGAGTAAGGTAACGAGCAGTAAGGTTGTTTTGAGTCCGCGCATGGTTTATCTCGTGGCTAAGCTCTTGACGTATCAATCATACCATTTACGCAGGCGATCGGATGAACGATCGCCTGGTTGAACTTTACCTGTGTGCATGCGTTAAGAGCTTACTCCGCGACTTGTTGGCTTTGGGTGAGCGATAAAATGGTAGAAAGCTCCTTATCAATGGCTGTCATGTCTTGCTGTACTTGTTCAATATTAGCAATGCTTGACTGAATACTTTCGGTCGCTTGTTCAGACAGGCTCAGTAGTCGTGTGACTTCATCGCTTAACCCATCAGCAGAGTACTGGACTTTATCCATTACCTCGAGGGTCAGCCCAATCACATGGCTGATCTGACCAATGGCGCTGTTGACATTTCTCACTGTCTCTCCAGTGGTACTAAGGCTATTTTGCGTATTTTGCGATAAGTTACGGACTTCATCAGCAACCACAGCAAAACCGCGCCCTTGCTCGCCTGCGCGTGCGGCCTCTATAGCGGCGTTTAATGCCAATAGATTGGTTTGCTCGGCAATGCCATCAATCACTTTTAAAATTTCTTCAATACGGCTGGCGTTCACACTCAGGGCGTCGGTATGGGTTTGTAGATCTTGGCTTTGCCCGTGTTGTTGTTTGACCTCGTTAGCAAGTGTTGAAAACTGTTGTTGGACAGCTTGGAGAATGTCTGCGCTCTCGGTGGCGTAGTCGGCCACGCCGCTATAACTGTCCAACAGTGATTGCAGTAGTGATTTGTAGCGCGAAAGACGATCGATGCTGTGCGATTGAAGCGCCGCAAGTTTTTGTAAACTATTAATTTGTTTTTGGGCGTTGTAGCCACGGTAATCGGCATAGTGAATGGCAAATTGATCGGCAAAATCATCAGCAAAAGGCTCGTTGGGTGCGACGCTATAAAGCATGAGTGCGGTCAGTGTCTGGTTTTGATGTACCCCTAATAGCTCACCAAAGGTTGAAAACCCGCCAACGCTAGGGATGTTATCAAAGCAGGTGACGCGCGCTAACGAATGGCTATTGTTGACCCGGCGTAAGATACAGTCGTTGGCTAGCATAGCAAAAGGACGGCGTGGCTTGTCTTTTAGGTGTCGTTGATAATCTTGCGCGGTGGTTTGAGCGAAATCTTCCGCCTTCATTAGGTACAAGCTATCGCCAAAATCAAGATCACAAAAAAAGTGTAGGGCGCCCTGTTGGTGATCAATCGCAGCGATTGAGCGAATATAAATATGCTCGCCAATTTTTACGCCAAACGTGTAGCCATTTAAGTGCGATTCCAGCTGATCAATCTGGCAGTTAAAATAGTCGCATAACGCTTTTACCGGAGAGATTAATGCGGTGCTGTTAGGTGCAAATACATCGGTGACAACGCGGGTCGCAGGATCGCCCTTGGCAATATCGAGGTGGAAGTGAGTCGGTTTGAAGTTATGGCTATTCATGATGCCATAGCGGATACCGGGGGCCAACTTGATAAAAGCTAGCGCGGCATGGTTATCGAGTAGTTTACCGTTGAGTGCTAACTTGGCTGCATTGAAATCCAGGGTACCGCCGGCAGAGCCACCCATAAAGTAGCAAGGGAAACGGCGGGTGGCATAAAGGGCCTGCATAAAGAAGTTCTCTGAACCACTAAGACCATCAAAAAAGGTGAGTGCGACTGTGTCTTGGGCGTCGACAGGAAAAGGAACCCTGAGCTGTTGCAACGAACGTGTGATTTTTTCTATTCGTGCCTTGGGCGATAAGGTCGGTGTACCGCGTTTAATGTCTTCACAATGTAAGGGCACGGTCGCTGCGCTGACAGATTCAATGACATTGTCGCCATAACTTTGCAAAACAATGTTATCCCATTGCCCGTCTGTGGTGTGATACAGCGAAGAATGCCCACCACCCAGTTCACCGGCTGTCATTATGGTGATTAGAGTTTGGCAAAAAGGCATCGCGGCTTGGAGTTTTTGGGTTGTTGCTTCAAAGGGTAAATGTGGCGAGATAAAAGCCAGTACCAAGGGTGTTTTACCATGAGGGCAAGATAAGGCCGATAGCGTGGTTTGATTAATAGCGCGGCTACTCATACACAATGAATGAACAAAAGGCATAGAGTTCGGCGATTGTGGCGAGGCTTTATCTGATAATGGGCGAGATTTTAGGAATTCAAACATAAACAACTCTACGATAATGTGACCGGTTGCCACGTATTTTGTCTGGGAATAAGGACAAACTATACGTGGTTTAGTGGTGCGTGCGT
>NZ_MUFG01000015.1:0-72695 GCF_001996065.1 Salinivibrio sp. MA351
GCTAATCCTAACTGGGCCCATCCCAACGCGATAGCTTACATGTAGAGGCCACCTTTGGTCCYRRCTCTAAYGAAYYAAGACATTATGCGGTATTAGCCGTCGTTTCCAACGGTTATCCCCCTCGTCAGGGCAGGTTCCCAGCCGTTACTCACCCGTCCGCCGCTCGACGTCCAGTAAATCCACCGAAGCTTCAATACYGCCGTTTCCGCTCGACTTGCATGTGTTAGGCCTGCCGCCAGCGTTCAATCTGAGCCATGATCAAACTCTTCAATTAAAGTTTTGGTGTTTGCTTTTCCWAAGAAAAGACAAACGGCTCGATAAATACTGTTTTGTTCRTCTCTTGCGAGACAAACGAATTGACTGTGCCGAACAACGTAAACGTTGTTTCGTATTGGTCACTCAGTTCATCGAATAAATCTTTTTGTCTATTCTCAACGAGTGCCCACACAGATTGCATAGGTCAAATTGTTAAAGAGCGCCGCTCATCGTTGAGCGGGAGTGGCATAATACGCCACTTTGGCACTGAGTCAAGCATTTTGTTTTGCTTGTCTGTGTTGCCGTTGCTAGCTCGGCTTGCCGTGCCAACGAGAAGCGAATTATAGAGAGTTGTTTTTTTGATGCAAGTGTTTTTGTTCAAAAAAATCTAATCGCACAACTTTTCGCCGTATCGTTAAATATATGTTTACGCTTGGGTATCTTTCAATGCATCCGGCACATCGGCAATCGATACGAGGACCTCAGTCGCTAACGCCATCCCTTCTTCGGTAACGGGCTTCCCTGAACGAACCAGAAAACGCGTTTCGATGCCTGCTGCTTGAGCGGCTTTCATGTCATCTGCTTTATCACCCACCATCACAGAGCGAGATAAATCAATATCAAGCTCTTTCGCTGCCTCTAAGAGCATACCTGGTTTAGGTTTTCGGCAGTCACAATCAAGTTGATATTCACCGATGCCGTCTAGTGCATGATGCGGGCAATAGTAGATGCCATCGAAATCGACACCTTTATCGGCAAAGTTCCAATCCATCCACTCTGTCAATTGTAAGAAATCTTCTTCGCTGTAGTAACCACGAGCAATGCCCGCTTGATTAGTGACTAACACTAAAAGATACCCTTTTTCTTTTAACGCGCGGCACGCCTCAAACACACCGTCAATGTATTCAAAGTTATCGATACTGGCCACATAACCGTGGTCAACATTCACCACGCCATCACGATCGATAAAAATTGCTGGTAGCCTCACGCATTTTTCCTCTTCATCAATAGTCACCAGATTATGTCACGCTCAAGACTGACTTGCATCCATACTCCCCGTCTCTTTCGCATGCTAGTATAGCGGCTTTATTGTCGGGTTTATTCGTTTATGCGCTCCCCATTTTCTATCACGCCGATCGGCACGCTCCAATCACCGTTTAAAGAAAAGTTTGCTGTTCCTCGCCAACCGGGGCTGGCACCGAGTGCGCTTGCCCACCTTAAATTACACGATGACGCGAATCAGATTGAGGCTGTCCGAGGCATCGAACAATATTCCCATCTATGGTTGCTCTTTCTCTTTGACCAAAACTTAGAGAAAGGATGGCGACCGACAGTGCGCCCCCCTCGTTTAGGTGGGAATGAACGTATTGGCGTCTTTGCTAGCCGAGCGACGTTTCGCCCTAACGGTATTGGCATGTCAGCCGTCGAGCTGGTTGATGTGTCACAGGATAACGGGCAGGTCACCTTAACACTGCGCGGATGTGATCTCGTCGACCAGACACCTATCATCGATATAAAACCATACATTCCCTATTCAGATAGCATAGCCGACGCTCAAGGCGGATTTGCTCAAACCAAACCAACACCAATGGACGTCCGTTTTTCTGACAACGCATTACAGGCTTTATCTCAATCTCCTTATCAAGCCTACCATCAACGCGTGATTAGCGAAGTATTAGCCCAGGATCCTCGTCCTGCTTATAAACAGGGTAAAAAGGATGATAAATGTTACGCCGTACACCTTTTTGATTTTAACGTGCGGTTTTATGTACAACCTACGCAAATCCTGGTCGTGGCGGTAGAAGCTTTTGTCGAAACTCCCCCACACTGTTAATATGTTTGGACTTATTGAACGCCAATTTCAACGGATAACTTTAAATGCGTACCAGTCAATATCTGCTTTCTACCTTGAAAGAAACCCCTAGCGACGCAGAGATTGTCAGCCACCAGCTGATGCTGCGCGCGGGCATGATTCGAAAACTTGCCTCTGGCCTTTATACTTGGTTGCCTTCGGGTGTCCGCGTACTTCACCATGTTGAACGCATTGTGCGCGAAGAAATGAATCGAGCCGGTGCCGTTGAGACCATGATGCCCGTTGTCCAACCTGCTGATCTTTGGTTAGAGACGGGGCGCTGGGAGAAGTTTGGTCCTGAGCTACTTCGTATTGCTGACCGCCATCAGCGTGATTTTGTCTTAGGCCCTACGCATGAAGAAGTGATTACGCACTTGGCACGTAATGAAATTAATTCATACAAGCAACTGCCGCTCAATCTTTATCAAATCCAAACCAAGTTCCGTGATGAAGTACGTCCAAGATTTGGTGTTATGCGCTCACGTGAATTCACAATGAAAGACGCGTACAGTTTTGATATTGATAAAGCAGGCATGGAACAAAGCTACGAGAAAATGCGTGCGGCCTACTGTGCCATTTTTGATCGTATGGGGCTGGATTATCGTGCTGTGTTAGCAGATACCGGTGCGATTGGTGGGTCAGCATCACACGAGTTCCATGTCCTGGCCGACAGTGGTGAAGATCTGATTGCATTTTCAACCGAGTCCGACTACGCGGCAAATATTGAAAAAGCCGAAGCTTTGGCACCTAAAACGCAGGCTGATGCACCGACCCAAGAAATGACGCTCGTCGATACTCCCGATGCGAAAACCATCGCTGAGTTGGTTACGCAGTTTGAGCTTCCGATTGAAAAGACGGTAAAAACTTTATTTGTCAAAGCCTCTGACGAGGTAGAGTCTGATCTTATCGCCCTAATCATCCGTGGTGACCACGAGTTGAATGAAGTGAAAGCAGAGAACCTACCACAGGTTGCTGCACCACTTACCTTTGCGACTGAAGAAGAAATCCGCGCACTGGTTGGAGCGGGTCCTGGCTCTTTAGGGCCTGTCAACTTACCGTCTCCTTTCATCGTTGACCGCAGTGTGGCAGTCATGAACGATTTTGGCGCAGGTGCCAATATCGACGATAAGCACTACTTCGGGATCAACTGGGGACGCGATGCGACGCTTGACCAAGTTGAGGACCTACGTAACGTTGTCGAAGGCGACCCTAGCCCGTGTGGCAAAGGAACGCTGATGTTTAAACGCGGTATTGAAGTCGGTCATATTTTCCAGCTTGGTAATAACTACTCGCAAAAAATGAATGCCGGCGTGCTTGGACAGGATGGCAAGAACGCGATGCTAGAAATGGGCTGTTACGGTATCGGCATTACGCGTGTGATTGCTGCCGCCATCGAACAGAACCATGACCAAAATGGCATTATCTGGCCCGATGCCCTTGCGCCATTTAAAGTTGCCATTGTACCGATGAATATGCATAAGTCTGAGCGCGTACGCGAAGCAGCAGAAGCACTCTATGCTGATCTGACTCACGCTGGTATCGATGTATTATTCGATGATCGTAAAGAGCGCCCAGGCGTAATGTTCTCCGACATTGAACTTGTCGGTGTTCCTCACACGATTGTTATCGGAGAGCGCAGCATGGATAACGGAGTGTTCGAGTACAAACACCGTCGTGATGGCGAGAAAGTGCCTTTTGCGATTGACGATGCACTGACTTTCATTCAATCAAAACTCGCTTAAATAGCGCGTGATGGTTGCATTCAATACCCCGTTTTAGCGGGGTATTTTTTTGCTGATTTGTTGCCAACCGGCCTCACTGATTACAAAGCCCTCTATTTAACGCAGTCACCATCCGCAATGTTTAAAAGATTGAATGTTGGAAAGAGTGTGACAATGACCATGCATCGGCGCACACAGGCTGTCTATAATCAAACTGTTAGCGCGAGGATGAGATATGTATGGCCAAAAGCAAACCTAAGACAGCTTTGGTGCTGACTGGCGGTGGGGCCCGAGCCGCTTACCAAGTTGGTGTGTTATCGGCGATCGCGCAGTGGTATCCGCGCGTGCATGCTAGCCCGTTTACTATTTATTGTGGCACATCAGCCGGTGCGATTAATGCCGTCTCCCTTGCGAGCCATGCGTCATGTTTTCGACTAGGCGTCAAAAAACTGTCGTGGCTATGGCGCCGATTGAGTACGTCTCGTGTCATTGCGAGTCACCCCAGCGCATTGATTGGCCATCTGTTGTCACAAACCGGGCAACGTTTTCAGTCTCACTATCAACCTCCCATTCCCTTTGGCTTACTAAATAACCGACCTTTACGCTATCTGCTTAATCAAACCATTAACTTTAATAAACTTAATTATCAGCTCTTAGCTGGGCACTTACACGGGCTATCCGTCACCGCCTCTAACTATCAAACCGGCCAGTCAGTCAGCTTTTTCCAAGGAGATCCGGAGATTCCGCCTTGGGTACGTGCCCGTGCGGTGGGCCGCCGCAGTCAAATATCAACAGAACACTTACTCGCTTCTTCCGCTATTCCGTTCATGTTTCCAGCATCTAGAATTGGCCATGAGTTTTACGGTGACGGTGCCATCCACCAGATCGCACCTTTGCGGCCAGCGGTAAAAATGGATGCAGAGCGTATCCTCATTTTAGATTTGACCACTGGGATCCGGCAATCTGCTCAAATAAATCATGCAGCTCCTGGGCTAGCAATGCTCGGCGGCCACCTGATGAATGCCATTTTCGCCGATACACTGTCTGCAGATTTGGAGCACCTTCAACGACTTAATCAAGTAGCTAGTGCGCTGACGCCATCACAGCAGCAACAGTTGGGATTACGCCATATTGATGTCTTACATCTGCGTCCTTCTGAGCCTTTTGAGCCCCTAGCCAAGCGTTTTTACCCACATATGCCGATAGCCTTGCGGAGTTTACTCAAATTATTAGGCATCAATGCCGGTCAAGATGCGACCCTAGCGAGTTATTTGTTATTTGAGCCGGCATACCTTCGCCAGTTGATTGACATTGGTTATCGCGATGCACACAATCATCAGTCTGATATTCTTTCTCTACTGACCGATTAATTATCTAAAAAACAACATGCTTATTAGCCTCTCCTCACCATGATTAGGATGAATATTAAAGGCTGGCATGATTTCTGCTTTACCATTACAAACACACACGATTGTAGAGTTGTTATCCTTTAATGAATGCCTCGCACATAAAGCAGTATACAAAGGCTGATTCCCCCCCGCGGATTATTCCGTTGGGCGCCGATCAGCGCTTGTTGTTGCTGCAAAAACTGCAAGGCCACCTTGATATAAAGGTCCTGTTCGAGGTCTATGCGCGCCAATTAGAAAAACATATCGATATCGGTCGGATTATTTGGGAGCACGATGACATCTCCAATATCATTCGCCGTGGTGAGCAACATACCTTTCGTCAAACGTTTTCAATCAAGTTCAATAAACAGCCGCTTGGTGTCCTTCAATATTCGACACCTTATAAGCTCGACCGAGACGAAATTAGCTTGTTACACACCTATCACAAGTTATTAGCCGGGCCACTTAATAATGCCGTTGAGTATACGCGTGTGAAAAATATGGCGTTACTTGATGGTTTAACAGGCTTACACAACCGTACGAGCTTTGAGCAGGATCTTCAGCATGCGGTTGCTGTATGCGAGCGAGAAAATATCGGCCTTGTGATGGTGATGTTCGATATGGACAACTTTAAACAAGTCAATGACACCTATGGTCATTTGGACGGCGATAAAGTGTTACGCCGCTTTTCATTGCTGGTTAGGGAAGCGGTAAGAGGAAGTGATCGCTGCTATCGACTGGGCGGCGATGAGTTTGCCGTCATCTTACAGCCCGCCAGCCAAACGTCAGTCAAGCGAGTCACAACACGCGTTAAACAACTCGTTGGCCAAGACCACCTGCTATCCAGCTATCAGATCAGCGCCTCGGTCGGATTTTCTGAGTATCGACAAGGCGACAATAATCTCTCTCTTTACGAGCGTGCTGACCAGAGCATGTACCGCCAAAAGCGCGCACGTTAATACTTTCCTCCTGCCGGTGAGATTGGGTATAGTGCTCCTTATCATCACTTGAGGAGACAATCATGAAAGTTGCAGACTGCTGTGATCTTATTCGCCAACGCTATGCCGAAATAGGTAGTGGTGAGCAAGGCTATATTCCTGCGGCGATCCACTGCGCGATCAACACCCTAAACGACGTTGCACAAGATCCGTCGATTCCTCAGTCACGTCGCGACCAAGCTGCATTTGCAGCCGCCAATTTATTGATTAGCGATCACGAGGATTAAGATGGATTTAAACAATTACGCGACCATGGATCCTGTGATGCTGATGAGCATCATCAACATGAAGCTGCGTGATGAATTCGATGGCTTGGACGATTTGGTTCGCTATTACGAGATAGATAAAGTCGCTCTCTGTGCTCGACTTAAAGACGCGGGCTTTGACTACCTGGAAGCAACGAAGCAATTTCGGTAATCAGGATTAAAACGAGAAAAGCGGACATGGTGTCCGCTTTTTATCTCAATTCACCCTGTGAGCGTGTTCGCTTAACCCAGTGACACCCATAACACGGTTGCCACCAAAATAGGACACACGAACTTCACATAGGCGGGCCAAATTTTCCAAAAAAGGCTCTGTTCAATCTCTTCATAGCCCTCACGTAAGGCAGACAACTTACGGTCACGCGCCCAGATCCAGCCACCAAATAAGCAAAACAGTAAAGCAGCAAAAGGCTGGAAGTATTGCGTCGCCACTTTTGCCACTAACCCGAACAAAGTACCAAAGTGGAAAACAATCACCGCACTCAACGCCGCAATCAAGCCGCCAAGCACCCAGCTTGTCAATTTACGATTTGATCCTAACCGCTCGCTAGCCAGTGCAACCGGACACTCGAGCATAGAAATAGAAGACGTCAGTGCGGCAATCGTCATTAATAAAAAGAAGACCAAAGACACATAAGGGCCAGCAGCACCTAAGCTTTCAAACAGCAAGGGTAACACGGTGAATACTAAGGTATCGGCGCTAAGTAAGCTGCCATCCTGAGCATAGATTTCGACGCCCTGATGCATCGCCACAAACATCGCTGGCAATACCACTAACCCCGCAACCACCGCCACAGCAGTATCCACCAAGGTCACACTCAAGGCCATCTTCGGCAAATTCTCTTTCTGGCTAAGGTAAGAGCCATAAATCAACATCGAGCACCCACCAATCGTCAGCGAAAAGAACCCTTGCCCCATCGCGGCTAGCAACAAGTCTTTGTCCATGATCTTGCTAAAGTCTGGGATGAGATAGTGCTTTAGTCCTTCTGTCGCGCCTGGCAATGTCATGATGTAGATGAACATGGCGGCAAATAAGACAAATAGCGCAGGCATCAAACGCGTTGACCAGCGTTCGATCCCTTGCTTGACCCCGGCTTGGACGATAAAAATAGTCAAAACATAAAAAAGGATAGCACCAAACAGGTTACGCGACGCCGAAAAGCCTTTTAACCAAGCCGCTGTATCGGTAAATTGCAGGATCTCTGCGACCGCGGCGAGCAAAAATGACACTAACCAACCACCAACGATGCTATAAAACGCTAACACCATACAAGGCACCGCCAGGCCAATAAGACCCACACCACTGCCTAAGCGCTTCATTAGTGGATTGTCACTTAATGCACGCATACTATCTAGCGGGTTAGCTCGACCATGACGGCCTATCGCCATCTCGACCACCAGCATCGGAAACGCGACCAGCAGAATCATCAGAAGATAGACGAGCAAAAAAGCGCCCCCGCCATTACTGGCCGCTTGTGTCGGAAACCCCCAAATATTACCGAGCCCAACCGCAGCCCCTGCTGCAGCGAGAACGAAGCCAATTCTAGTACCGAATAACTCGCGACTTGATGCCATTACCACTCACCTCATGTATCATTAGACTAGTACATTAAGTAATTCGGGAAAATTAAGCAAGCCCGGGGCGCTTAACTGCTCAATTAATCATCACTAGACGGGCATGCTATTATGCCGCCATGATGCGCGATGTTTCTTTTATCCTCGGTTTAACGGAGTAAAAATAGGTAAACATCCGTTTGCAAAGACTAACGCTAACGTTGCCAAACGAGTCGCCATTGCTGACCACTCGCCCCTAGACGAACAAAATGGTCAGCCACCGCTACCACGCCCTGATCGTCACAGATAATAGGTTGCCGACGACGTAACCAACTTGGGATCGCCGCCTCTTGATAGAGCTTCTTTAATTTTCGCCGCCCTTGCCGCCCAACAGGATGCATTGCTAAGCCACTCGGATTAAAGTGGACCTTGAGCGTTGAGGTTAATGGTCCGAGCGCTAAACCTGGCGCTGTCGCCTCAAAGGGCAACAAGTGCAACTGTCCAAGCCCATCGGGTAACGTCAGGGGCTGCTCCAGTGTTAACTCTCCTTGCCACTGCGATAAGTCGGCACAAGGTGTGACGACATAAAGCTGTTGCTGATAGCGACGAATACTGACATCTGCGATCGTCAAACACGGGTTAGCATCTTGTTTGGCGTGGATCACGTCACGGATAAGCACCTGTAACTGCGCATAAGTGAGCACCAACTTATATCGCTTTAGCCAATGACGGAGCAGCGCATGCGCCATGGCAGGATCCGCTTGGGGGAGTACCGCGATCGGTAACGCGCCTGAATCACTAAGTGCATTTTCCACTATCGGCGCGATAAAACGCGTCAGCAGCGAGGATTGCTCTGCACATAGGCGCTGTGTGCGTTGAACGGCTTGTCGAAAGCCAGGCCAGCGCGCATCGGCTTCCGGTAACCAGTGCTGACGTAAGAAGTTGCGATCAAAGCGAGTTTGCTGATTGCTAGGGTCATCAATCCAACTCAGCCCATGGCTGCTGGCATAGCTTGCAAGGGCAGCACGTGATTGGGCTAAGAGGGGCCGCACGAGCCAGCCCTGCCCTAATGGACGCACCTCGGGCATCCCTGCTAATCCGTCGAGGCCACTACCACGCTTTAGCGCGAGGAAAAATGTTTCAACCTGATCGTCACCATGCTGCGCCGTCAACACTAAACCTTCCGGCTCTAGATGTTGTTGCAAGGCCTGATACCTTGCTTCACGCGCGGCGTGTTCAAGACTGAGCGCACTGTCGAGTTCAACATGCTCAACTCGACAGTCAAAGCCCGCTTGTTCAGCCCAGTGTTGGCATTGTCTCGCCCATTGTTCAGCCTGCAGTTGCAAACCATGATTAACGTGGACCACCCGATAACAATGCTGGGGGTGCTGATCACGATACTGAGCCAACAGTGCAAGCAGCACCCGAGAGTCCAGACCACCGCTTAATGCGAGAATGATCTGCCGTGGCGTCGTGGTTAACGGTGCCAAACAATCACAAAGTTGTTGGTAAAGCATAGGCATTCACTGTCGATATAATCCGCCATTGTTGCTGGCCGCTGGTAAAAAGAAAAGGGCCCGAAGGCCCTTTTATCCCTATAAATACCATAACGGCTTAGCAATAACCGTAGTTCAATAAACGCTGGTAACGACGATCGCGCAGGCTTTCCGTATCCAAGCCTTCCAAATCAGCCAGCTGGGCCAACAAGGTGTCTTTAATACACTCTGCCATCGCGGTTAAATCGCGATGGGCGCCCCCAAGTGGTTCGCTAATCACAGTATCAATTAAACCCAGCTCTTTAAGCCGTGGCGCTGTGATCCCCATTGCATCCGCCGCTTGAGGGGCTTTTGCTGAATCACGCCAAAGAATCGACGCACATCCCTCAGGCGAAATCACCGAATAGGTTGAGTATTGCAGCATGTTGACGTAATCGCCTACGCCTATCGCTAACGCTCCTCCAGAGCCTCCTTCACCGACCACATTACAAATAATGGGGACAGTTAACCCAGCCATTTCTTTAAGGTTTCGAGCAATCGCTTCCGACTGGCCGCGCTCTTCCGCGCCCACACCAGGATACGCGCCGGCGGTATCAATAAAGGTGATCACAGGAATATTAAACCGTTCCGCCATCTTCATCAGGCGTAATGCTTTACGGTACCCTTCTGGTTTTGGCATTCCAAAGTTACGTTTTACCTTTTCGTTAGTATCACGCCCTTTTTGGTGACCGATCACCATCACTGGACGTCCCTCAAGACGCGCCAATCCACCGACTAATGCTTTGTCGTCGGCATACGCACGATCGCCGGCCAGCTCATCAAATTCGTGAAAAATCCGGTTCAGATAATCGTAGGTGTAAGGGCGTTGTGGATGACGCGCCAACTGCGCGACTTGCCAAGCACCTAAATCAGCAAAAATCTTTCGAGTAAGCTCAACGCTTTTGGTTTCCAGCTGCTCGATTTCTTTATCTAAGTTAACCGCGTCTTCTCCGCCACGCTTGGACACCGCACGAAGGGCCTCAATTTTGGCTTCTAATTCTGCGATCGGTTTTTCGAACTCTAAAAAATTAAGACTCATACCAAGAGAATCCTATTGGTCACCGCCAGTGTACGCGATACGTCACCAGCCTGGCTTAGTTAAACTCTAATTCGACTTGATCATTACCGAGCAAGCCTTTCAAGGTGTCGATTAATTCATCGGTTGGCGTCACACGCCATTCCGCGCCTAAACGCAACCGAGCACGCGCATCATCACGCTGATAATAGATATTCACCGGCACCGTACCCGAACGATACGGCGCCAGTGCATCATGAAATCGTTCAAAAAAGGGGGCCTCTATTTGCTTAGATGACATCGATATGCCCAAACAACGCGCGTATTTTTCCCGCGCTTGGCTAATGTCCATCAATTCACGGGCGGTCATTTTAAGCCCCCCGTTGAAGTCATCAAAGCTGACCTGTCCTGAGACCACCAGAATGCGATCTTTCTCCACTAGATCAAGATATTTGTCGAGCACGTCAGAAAAAAGCATCACTTCCATCCGGCCCGAACGATCATCCAGGGTCAGTATCCCCAGCCGAGAGCCGCGTTTGGTGGTCATGACTCGCGCAGCAATCACCAACCCTGAAACGGTCGAGATCACATCGCGTTTAGTTGCGTGCGCATCTTCCAGCCGCCAGGTCACATAATTTTTCAGCTCTTTGCGGTAACTATTAATGGGATGACCGGTTAAATACAACCCTAGCGTTTCTCTCTCTCCCTCTAGCCATACTTTATCTGGCCAAGGGGCCGCATGCGCGTAGGCGTGCTCAACTTCTTCAGGGGCATCCGTTAATACCCCGAACATATCGGTTTGCCCATATGCTTCAGCTTGATGGTGTTGGCTCGCGGCGCGAATTGCTTCATCGACAGACGCCATCATCGCAGCACGATGTGGCCCCAGTTTGTCCATAGCACCGGCGCGGATCAGCCGTTCAATCACACGTTTGTTGACTTTTTTAGTATCAATTCGAGCACAAAAATCAAACAAGTCTCGGAAATAACCGTCTTGCTCGCGAGCGGCGACAATTGTATCAATAGGGCCTTCGCCAACCCCTTTAATCGCCCCAATACCGTAGACAATCTCACCTTGGTCATTCACGGTAAAATGATGCAGACCCGCATTCACATCGGGCGGTAACACCGTCAGCTTTATGCGGCGACACTCTTCAACCAGCCCCACGACTTTATCGGTGTTATCCATATCAGCAGTCATCACCGCCGCCATAAACTCAGCGGGATAGTGCGCTTTTAGCCACAGCGTTTGATAAGAAACTAGCGCATATGCCGCTGAATGCGATTTGTTAAAGCCGTAACCGGCGAACTTTTCTACTAAGTCGAAGATGCGCATCGCCAGCTCGCCATCAATGCCGTTGGCGATCGCCCCTTTCTCAAAGATTGCACGCTGCTTGGCCATTTCTTCGGGCTTTTTCTTACCCATGGCACGACGCAGCAAGTCTGCACCGCCCAGAGTATACCCCGCTAGCGTTTGCGCAATCTGCATCACCTGCTCTTGATAGAGAATGATGCCATAAGTCGGCTCAAGCGTTTCTTGCAGTGACGGATGTTGCCACTTCTCATCGGGATAAGAAACCTGCTCTCGGCCATGCTTACGGTCAATAAAGTTATCGACCATCCCTGATTGCAACGGGCCCGGCCGGAACAAGGCTACCAAAGCGATCATGTCCTCAAAACTATCGGGCTGAAGACGCTTGATCAGCTCTTTCATGCCACGCGATTCCAGCTGGAAAACCGCGGTCGTCTCGGCTTTACGCAACATCGCAAAGGATGCCTGATCGGTCATCGGGATCGCGGTAATATCAATCGGATCCAGCCCTTTGGCTTTCAAGCGAGGATTGATCATGCCCAACGCCCAGTCGATGATCGTCAGGGTTCGCAGGCCCAGGAAATCAAACTTCACCAAGCCTGCGGTTTCAACATCATTTTTATCGAACTGGGTAACAGGGTGGTGTCCCTCGCTATCACAATAGAGTGGCGAGAAATCGGTAATCGTCGTGGGCGAAATCACTACCCCGCCCGCATGCTTACCCGCGTTACGTGTGACCCCTTCCAGCTTCCGCGCCATGTCGATCAGCGCTTTGACTTCTTCATCATTGTTATAGACTTCGACCAGCTGGGGCTCTGCGTCAAAGGCTTTCTCAAGAGTCATCCCTGGATCAGGAGGCACAAGTTTAGAAATGCGATCAACAAAGCCGTAAGGGTGTCCCAACACCCGACCTACATCGCGAATAACCGCCTTGGCCGCCATGGTACCAAAGGTAATGATCTGAGATACCGCATCACGTCCGTACATTTCGGCGACATGGTCGATCACCAGATCGCGTTTATCCATACAGAAATCGACATCGAAATCCGGCATCGAGACACGCTCGGGATTCAAAAAGCGCTCGAAAAGCAGATCAAATTGCAGCGGATCCAGGTCGGTGATTTTGAGGGCATACGCAACCAATGAGCCAGCGCCCGAACCGCGCCCTGGACCAACGGGGATATCGTTATCTTTTGACCATTGGATAAACTCCATGACGATCAAAAAGTACCCGGGAAATCCCATTTGGTTAATCACGCCAAGCTCACGCTCTAAGCGTGCGTCATAGTCGGGTCGTCGACGTGCTCTTTCTGCTTCATCAGGAAACAAAAAGGCGAGACGTTCTTCCAACCCCTCTTGCGAGCGTTTAACCAGGTACTGATCAATGTCCATTCCCTCGGTCGGGAAGTTCGGTAAGAAGTATTCGTTTAGCCGAACAGGCACATTACAGCGTTTGGCTATTTCAACACTGTTGGTGAGTGCTTCGGGAATATCCGCAAACAGCTCACACATTTCTTGCTCAGTGCGTAAATACTGCTCTGCACTGTAGTGTTTAGGCCGACGCGGGTCATCGAGCGTAAAGCCATCATGAATCGCGACGCGAATTTCGTGAGCATCAAATTCATCGGGCGAGAGAAAACAGACTTCATTGGTCGCCACGACAGGTAAATCATGCTCGGCAGCAAAGTCGACCGCAAAATGGAGGTAGCTCTCTTCATCTTGGCGTCCGGTCCGCACCAACTCCATATAGTAAGCGTTAGGAAAGTACCGCTGGTAGAAGTGTGCGCACTGTTCGGCGAGCGCTTGGTTGCCTTTCAGTAAAGCACGACCCAAATCACCACGACAGCCGCCAGATAGCACAATTAGGCCTTCGGCATGGTCAACGAGCCATTGTTGATCAATCACAGGACGATGCTGCACATGGCCGCGCAAATACGCTTTGGAGATCAGTAATGTCAGGTTTTTGTACCCAACTTTATTGGTTGCAAGCAGGGTTAGCTGACATAACTCATCGCCAAACGCATCAGACTGAACATTAAAATCTGCCCCGATAATGGGCTTAACACCCACATTGTTCGCAGTGTTATAGAACTTAACCAACCCACATAAATTACTGAAATCGGTGAGTGCCATCGCAGGCATGCCCATTTCCGCCACTTTTTTTACCAATGGCGGCACTTTGGACACTCCATCAACCATGGAGTAATCACTATGAATGCGTAAGTGGACGAAACGTGGCTCAGACATAAAACTCGCTACTTCACTATGATTGGCTGAGATAAATAGCGCGCACTAGTCGATACCGAGTGCGCGTTTAACCGGCTTAAAGCTCTTACGATGCATCGGTAAGGCACCGTGCTCAGCTAAAGCGGCTATATGAACTTTGGTCGGATACCCTTTATGTTGGGCAAATCCGTAGCCTGGATACGCGGCATCCAGTAACGCCATTTCATGATCGCGATCGACCTTGGCTAAAATTGAGGCGGCACTGATTTCCGCCACGCGTAAGTCACCTTTCACAACGGCTTGCGCCGGCATCGGTAAGTCAGGCACGCGATTACCGTCAATCAGCGCATAATCTGGAGTAACCGACAGCCCATTCACCGCACGCTGCATCGCTAGCATCGTGGCGTGTAATATATTGAGTGCATCAATTTCATCAGGCTCAGCACGTCCAACAGACCATGAAAGCGCTTTTTGCTTGATCTGATCATACAGCGCAAGCCGCTTTTTCTCGCTCAATTTCTTTGAATCGGTTAATCCAACAATCAGCTGATTGGGATCTAAAATCACCGCCGCTGTCACCACCGCGCCGACAAGCGGGCCTCGCCCGACCTCATCAACACCAGCAATCACGTTGGCGTCCGGGTATACAAAAGGTTGTTCAGTCATGGTGACCCAATAGTGTTAATACTGCCTTGGCGGCGGAGGCATCCGCATTTTGACGAATGGTTTGATGCAACGCAGTAAAGGTGGACAACAGTGCTTGATTATCGCTATCAAGCTGATCACTAACGGCCTTCGCTAACGCCTCTGGCTGACAGTCTTCCTGTAGCAGTTCAGGCACCAGTGGCGCGTCTGCTAAAATATTCGGCAACGAGACATACTGGGTCTTAAGCAAACGCTTTGCCAGCCATGCTGTCAGTGGTTTCACGCGGTAGCCCACCACCATAGGACGCTTGAGTAACATGCATTCAAGCGCGACGGTTCCCGACGCCAGCAACACAGAATCGGCCGCACTAATAACCTGGCGCGCTGTATCGTCAACCAAGGTAAACGAAAGCTCTGGGGCAATGGCCTGCCAAGCTTGCTCAAACTGTTCGCGACGTGCCGAGTTAACCAAAGCAACCACAAAGCCAAGTTCCGGATAACGTGCCGCAAGCTGTTGGCAGGCTTGTATGAACGGCGGGGCTAACATCGCCATCTCACTGCCGCGACTTCCCGGAAGGACCGCTAACCAACGTTTATTGGGGTCAAGCCCCAGGGTTTGCTGTGCCGCCGTTTTATCCACTTGCATCGGAATGCTATCCGCCATGGTGTGACCGACAAAGGCACACGGCACGTCGAACTTGTCGTAAAACGCTTTTTCAAAGGGCAGAAACGCTAAGACAAGATCCGTGGCGGCCGCAATTTTAAAGATCCGCTTTTGCCGCCACGCCCACACTGACGGGCTGACGTAATGGACGGTTTTTATTCCGGTTTTTTTTAATGATGCTTCAAGACGTAAGTTAAAGTCCGGCGCATCAATACCAATAAAGACATCAGGCGGATGAGCAGTAAAGTGCTTCACCAGCGCGGCCTTCACATTCAATAAACGCGGCAGTCGACCCAAGACCTCAACCAGCCCCATCACGGACAGCTCTTCCATATCAAACAGGCTCTGGCAGCCTTGCGCTATCATTCGTGGGCCGCCAATGCCGACAAATTCAATATTCGGGTGCTGGGCGCGCAGTGCCTTGATGAGGCCTTCACCTAAAACATCGCCGGAGATTTCTCCGGCGACGATTCCAACCCGTAATGGACGCTCACTCGGTAACATTAACGAATAACGCCTCGCGTTGAGCGTGCAAAAAAGTCAACAAACAACGCCAATGCAGGTTCGTCTTCTGCTTGCGCCGCGAGCTCTTTTTTCACTTCTTCTAACGTTTTACCGGCGCGATACATGTTTTTATACACCGCACGAATGGCCCGAATGGCGGACTTGTCGAAGCCACGGCGTTTGAGACCCTCCACATTGATCCCAAACGGTGCGCAGTGATTGCCTTGAGCCATCACATACGGTGGCACGTCTTGAACCACAATGGATCCGCCACCGAGCATGGCATGACTACCAATGACGCAGAACTGGTGAATAGCTGACATCCCGCCCACTATCGCATAGTCATCGACATGGACGTGTCCTGCCAAGGTCGCATTGTTGGCAAAAATACAATGATTCCCCACCACACAATCATGGGCGACGTGGGCATTAATCATAAACAGGTTGTCGCTGCCAACTTTGGTTTCGCCTTTATCTTGCACCGTGCCGCGGTGCATGGTCACGCTTTCCCGAATGGTATTGCGATCACCAATTTCCAATGTTGTTGGCTCACCAGCATATTTAAGATCTTGGCATGCTTCACCAATGGAGGCGAACTGATAGATTCTATTATCACAACCAATACGCGTAGGCCCTTTGATCACCACATGGGTCATCACTTCGGTCCCTGCACCGATCTCTACACCCTTCCCCACATAAGAAAAGGCGCCAATTTTTACGTTTTCCCCCAAGACTGCACCGTCTTCGACAACGGCAGCGGGATGGATATAGGCAGTTTCGTGGATCACAATTAGATCTCTCTTCTTGCGCACTTTAATTGAGCCGAGCAGACAACATCACCATCGACTTTTGCGACGCCAGTAAAGGCCGCAATACCTCGGCGCTCTTTAATAAATTCTACCTCGAGAACCAGTTGGTCGCCTGGCGAGACTGGGCGGCGGAATTTAGCATTATCAATGCTTGCAAAATAGTATAGCTCGTTGTCTTTCGGCTTACCGAAGGTCTTAAACGCGAGCAAGCCTGTCGCTTGTGCCATCGCCTCTAGGATCAGTACGCCTGGGAACACCGGCAACTGCGGAAAATGCCCAGTGAACTGCGGCTCATTAACCGTAATATTTTTAATCGCGTGAAGGTACTGCCCTTCTTCAAAATCGGTAACACGATCAATCAACAAAAAAGGATAGCGGTGTGGTAGCAGCTCTTTGATTTCATTGATATATAGAACTTTTTTTTCGCGAGTCAAGGTAGTATTCCCGTTCAAATCCAATACTGACTTCATTAACGCAAAACGGCCCGCGTTACTAAGGCGGGCCTGCTATTCTCGGCGTTAATCTTGTTTGTCGAGCTGATGTTCCAGCTCTTTAAGTCGCTTGTGCATCTCGTCAATTTTGAGCACACGCGCGGCTGTTTTCCGCCACTCGCGGTTGGGCTGTAACGGAATACCGGACGAATACATGCCCGGCTCAGTGATTGGCCGCATTACCATCGCCATTCCTGTGATGGTCACGTTATCTGTGATTTCCATATGGCCATTAAACACGCTGGCGCCACCGATAATGCAGTGTTTACCTACTTTGAGGCTGCCTGCCATTACCGTTGCACCCGCGATTGCCGTGTTCTCACCAATCGAGACATTATGCGCAATCTGGCACTGATTGTCGATAATCACGCCATCAGCAATCTCGGTATCATCCAACGCCCCACGGTCGATAGTGGTACAGGCACCTATTTCGACTCGGTTACCAATCACAACCCGGCCAAGCTGAGGGATTTTAATCCATTTGCCTTTGTCATTGGCGTAGCCAAACCCATCTGCGCCGATCACTGTTCCTGCTTGAACCAAACAATCTTGACCGATAACGACATGATGATAGACGCTAACATTGGCCCACAGTTTTGTCCGCGCGCCGAGTTTTGCGCCCTTACCAATAAAGCAACCTGCGCCAATTTGAACGTTGTCACCAATTAACGCCCCAGATTCAATCACCGCATTAGGACCAATGGCGACGCCTTCACCTAGGATGGCATCATTTGCAACGACCGCTGACGACGCGATATCGGTGGCGCAGGCAGGGGTCGTATCTAAAATTTGTGCGACCTTCGCGTAGGCTAAATAGGGGTCTGCCACCACCAAGGCATTGCCATGGCAATAGGCAAGATCGCCTTCTTTAAGCATCACCGCGCTAGCACGACACAGTGCAAGACCCTTCCGATATTTCGGACTCGATAAGAAGGTGATTTGCCCTTCTCCCGCTGAATTCATCCCTGCAAGCGAGGTTATCGTTACAGCGCCGTCTCCGTGGAGCTGTGCATCCAGTTTTTCCGCTAATTCAGCGAGAGTAATTGAAACCATGGGCTCCTCGACGGTTAGTTAACTGCGTTAATCACTTTTTCAGACAAATCATCACTTGGGTTCGCATACAAAACGGCATTGGCATCAATCACGATGTCATAGCCCTCTTGCTCTGCCACTTTATCGACGGCTTTTTTCAGCTTTTGCACCAGCTTAGACTCTTCTTGGCCGCCGCGCTTGCGCTGATCTTCCTGCAAGGCTTTTACTTTGAGTTTATAGTCAGACTCCATCGACTGAAGCTCGCGTTGTAGCTTCACGCGCTCGTCTTCGCTCATCAACTCACCATTACGTTTAAGTTTTTCTACGCCTTTTGAGAGCTTTTCTTTCAAACGTTCAATCTCTGCGACGCGATCTTTAAATTCACCACGCAATTTTTCATTGAGGTTATTTTTTTGCGCCAGCTGCGACATCACAGCGCCGGTTGATACGTAGCCCACTTTCTGTGCAGCATCAGCCGCTGATGCGTACATGGACGTGGTCAATACCGCGACACTCAGTCCCGCTGCTTTCAAAAATGATTTCACAATAGTCTCCTTTCTGATCATCAGAATGTGCGCCCGATCGTGAAGGTAAAGAACTCTTCATCGTCGCCAGGCTGGCTAGTTATAGGTTTTGCGATGGAAAACACCAAAGGTGCCATCGGTGACATCCACTGCAGTGCCACACCGTAAGCGGCACTGACATTGGATGGATCTGAGTAGTCTTTTGTACCTGGGGGATAGCCCATATCGACCAGTTCTTGGCGATCAAACTCAGTGTCCCACACAGAGGCGGCATCAATAAAGACGCTGGTACGGATTTGCTCGCGTGCTTCATCTGAAGCAAATGGCGTCGGTACAATCAGCTCAACACTGGCAAGCGCCATGGCGTTACCACCAACCGCATCACTTGAACCGTAAGACCCTTCGGATTGTTCAATGTCCCCGTCCGGCTGCTCAGAGCCATCTGCCTCATAAATAGCTTTAGGGCCTACCGAGTTCGAGCGGAAGCCACGCAGAGATGAGAAGCCACCGGCATAATAGTTTTCATAAAACGGCAGCATATGGTCTTGGCCGTTGGTTTGACCATAGCCGTTACCATACGCGAGACGACCACGCGTTAAGAGCGTAAATTCATGCTCTTGTGTCAGCGGCATATACTGGCGAATATCGTACTGCATTTTAAAATACTGAACGTCGGACCCCGGCACTGTCATGCGATAAGAGGCTCGCTGATAATTACCGGCGGTTGGAAAGTAGCCACGGTTGAGATTATTGCGCGTCCATGAGACGGACATATCAAAATCATCAACTTCGAGTCCACCATTGCTCGTTAAGTGATCATTATGGCGTTCAAGAAACTTATCGATTTGGTAGTATTTACCAATATTTTCAATTTTGTTGTGGGTATACCCTAGCGAGAAATCGACTGAATTCAACTCATCGGTCCAAAAACCCCACGTCAGGCTTGTCCCGTAACTCTCGTTGGTATACTCCACAATATTGGCATCACGCGCTTCAAACTCGTTGTAAAATACCTTACCACCCAGACTGACACCATCGAGGGTAAAGTAAGGGTCTCGGTACTCCAACGTTAGGTTTTTACGGTAATCATTGACCATGGCATTAATGCCAAAGCGATTACCGGTACCGGCAAAGTTATCTTGCTGCAAACCGAGCTGTAAACTGGCGCCAGACTCGGTACCGTAACCGACACCAAAGTTAATGCTACCGGAGTTGGCTTCTTTGACTTTATAGTTAACATCGACTTGATCGTCCGTTCCCGGCACGCGTTGTGTATCCACTTCCACGTTTTGGAAAAAGCCGGTACGACTCAACCGCTCTTTCCCCCGAGTGACCGCTTTGGAGTTTAGCCAGGTTCCTTCCAGCTGTCGCATTTCGCGGCGTAACACTTCATCTTTAGACGTGGTATTCCCGGAAAAGCGGATATTGCGCACGTAGATACGCTTACCCGGCTCGACATTCACGGTCAGTGAGACTTGTTGATTGTCATCGTCAAAAGTCGGCATGGTATTGACTTTGGGGTAAGCAAAGCCGGTTTCACCAAGATGGCGCTTAATGGCCTCTTCGAGTGCGGTCACCTTATCGCCATTGTAGGTATCACCACGGGTAAAGCTAACCAATGAACGGTAAGTGTCTTCGTTTTGCGGATCGCCACGAAAGTTGACATCAGCAATCTCATACGGCTTGCCTTCATTCACATTCAGAGTGATGTAAACACCCTTTTTATCTGGCGAAATAGCCACCTGGGTCGATTCAACGCGAAACTTTAAATACCCACGATTGAGATAAAAATTACGCAGTTTTTCCAAATCGCCAGCAAGCACCTGCTTTTGATACTTTTCGTTGGCTAAGAAATTCCACCACGGCACATCGGCACGTAAATCGAAGCTATCGCGTAATGCGTCATCACTGAAGACATCGTTCCCCACGAAATTGATCTGCTCAATCTTGGCCGAGACGCCCTCAGTAAATACAAACTTCAAATCCGCGCGATTTCGCGGCAAAGGCGTAACAACGGCTTTTACCGACGCACTGTATTTACCCACACTGTAATAAAAGTCTTCTAAGCCTTTCTCAATATTACTAAGCTTTGTCCGATCAAGCGCCTCACCGACACGCAGCCCAGAAGACGTGAGGTTTTCTTGTAGCTGCTCTTTTTTAATTGCTTTGTTGCCTGAGAACGAAATGCTCGCAATAGTAGGACGCTCCACGACTTTAACCAGCAAGGTTTCATCATCGCGATAAACGCGCACATCCTCGAAATTACCCGAGGCAAACAGTGCATTTATCACATCTGCCACATCCTCGTCGTCGACGTTGTCACCCACACGGACCGGCATCGATAGCAATGCAGCCCCTAAGCTGACGCGCTGTAGGCCTTCAAAGCGGATATCGCTTACCTCGAATGTGTCAGCATGCGCCATACTGCTGCTTACTAAAAGAGACGCTATTAATAGTTTTTTCATCGCCATGTGCTATCTGACTTATCCTTGAATACTAACCGTTTAAAGTCGGGCGAAGTCGTTAAACAATGCCACTGCCATCACCATCATCAACACGGCAGCGCCGATACGATACCCAAAGTCCTGTACACGCTCGGAAACCGGTTTTCGTGTCACAGCCTCAATCCCAAAGAACAGCAAATGGCCGCCATCTAATACGGGCAGAGGAAGTAAATTGATAATGCCTAGGTTCACACTGATCAGTGCCATGAACCCTAAAAATGAGATCAACCCGATCTCTGCTGTCATGCCCGCGCCTTTCGCGATCGATATAGGACCACTTAAGTTGTTCACACCCACATCACCGGTGATCAATTTTTTTATCATATTGACGGTCATGCTGATCACTTGGCCCGTTTTATTGACCGCTTCTGGTATCGCCGCTAACGGCCCATATTGTTGCGTGAAACGGTATGATTCAGGCCATGCTGCCATTTGAGGAGCAATCCCCGCATACCCTGTCATTTGACCTTCAACGTCACGCGCATCCGGGGTGAGTGTCAAATTTTGCGTTTCCCCATCGCGGACGATTGTCAGCGACAAGCTTTGATTGGGACTTCGTTTGATCACCGCAACGAGCGCTTGCCATGATGCCAACTCAGTGTCATCCACGGCAACGATCTTATCACCTTGCTCGAGTCCAGCTTGCGCTGCCGCGCTCTGTTCAACCACTTGTGCGACCGACAATGTGATCGCGGGTCGATAAGGCGTGATGCCAAGCGTCGTCAAAGGCGATTGTTTTTCTGGATCAAACTGCCATTGCGTGAGATCTAGGGTGTAATCGCGTTGATAAGTTTGCGCCGGACTCTGTTTCGCAGTGAGGGTCATGCTCTCATCACCAATATACCCGATCAACGCAAAATTAACCGCTTGCCAATCAGCGGTTTCGACGCCGGAAACTTGGGTTAGTTCCATTCCTGATTCGATTCCGGCTTCAGCAGCAATCGAGTTGGGGGATATTTCGCCGATCACAGGTTTGACAGCAGGAACACCGATCATCATCACCAGCCAATACGCAAAGGCGGCAAAGATAAAGTTAGCGATAGGGCCGGCGGCGACAATGGCGCTACGTTGCCATAGGGGTTGGTTGTTAAATGCGCGGTGCTTGTCTGCGTCAGGAACAGCCTCAATACGCTCATCCAACATTTTGACGTAGCCACCGAGCGGGATCGCAGCAATCACGTATTCGGTATTGTCTTTGCCGTACCAGCGCCATAATGCGCGACCAAAACCAATTGAAAAACGCTCAACCTTTACACCACAGCGACGAGCGACCCAAAAGTGACCGTATTCGTGAATTGCAACCAGTATGCCAAGCGCGACAATAAACGCCGCCGCGTTCCAAAGAAAATCGCTCATTTTGTCACCTTAGTAATCTGCTCATTGGCAGCCATGCGAGCTATTCTATCCAGCTCAAATAAGCAATCCAAGCTTGTTGGCGTGGGAAGCGATGATTGGGTCAATACCTGCTCATTGATGCGAGCAATATCCATAAAGCTGATTTTTCCGGCAAGAAACGCGGCGACAGCTTGCTCATTGGCGGCATTGAGCGTGGTGGTTGCTGCTTGCCCCTGCTCACAGGCTGCGATCGCGAGCGAAAGACAAGGATAACGACACGCATCCGGTGCCATAAAAGTAAATTCGCCAATTTGAGTGAAATCAAGAGGCGCTACCGACGCTTGAACGCGCTCAGGATATCCCATTGCATGAGCAATCGGCGTACACATATCGGGCGTACCCAATTGCGCGAGCACCGAGCCATCACACATCTGTACCATGGAGTGGATCACTGACTGCGGGTGGATCACTACTTCCAGTTGATGAGGCTGGGCGTTGAATAACCATCGCGCCTCAATGTATTCCAAACCTTTATTCATCATGGTTGCTGAATCGACCGAGATTTTTGGCCCCATCGACCAATTAGGATGTGCGATGGCTTCTTCAACACTGACGGTCGCTAAGCTTTGTGGGTCACGATAGCGAAATGGTCCACCCGAGCCTGTTAGCAAAATTTTATTGACGCCGGCCGATTGCAAATCACAGCGTCCAGGCTGTTGCTGCACGGATTGCGGCAAGCATTGAAAGATCGCATTGTGTTCACTGTCGATGGGCAGCAGCTCAGCGCCGTATTGATAAACAGCATCAATAAAAAACTGCCCAGACATTACCAAGGCTTCTTTATTGGCAAGCAGCACCCGTTTGCCCGCTTTAACCGCCGCCATTGTTGAAGACAGCCCGGCCGCGCCAACAACTGCCGCCATCACCATATCCACTTCAGGTAATGCCGCAAGGTGACATAAACTGTCCTCGCCAGCGAGTACTTCGGTGCCGATCCCTCTTTCAAGCAACGCATGACGCAACTGTTGCGCTGACGCGCGATTGGCCATCGCGGCGTAAGCAGGTTGCCAATCGACACATAACGCAATCATTTTCTCGACATTGGTATGTGCAGCCAATGCCGTGACTTCAAACTTTTCAGGGTTGGCTGCAACCACTTTTAGGGTACTGGAGCCAATAGAACCTGTGGCGCCTAATACGGTGATTCTTTGCATGTCGAAGACTCGTTTCACTTAATTCGCAAATGCGAAGTACAACACGGTAAACACTGGGAACGCTGCCGTTAAGCTATCAATGCGATCAAGAATGCCCCCATGACCTGGAAGCAAATTACCACTGTCTTTCACCCCAGCGACGCGTTTAAACATACTCTCCGCTAAGTCACCCAACACGGACGCCAAGGCGGTCACCACAGTGACAGCCAAGAACACGCCAACATTGGCGAAATGGATGTTTAACAGATGCGTCCCTAACCAGGTCACTGCCACTGCCGCAGTGAGCCCACCCAGTAATCCTTCGAGGGTTTTATTCGGGCTGACCGCAGGGGCCATTTTATGTTTACCGAATTTTTTCCCGGCAAAATAGGCACCACTATCTGCGCACCATACAAGGACAAAAACCAGCAGCACTAACTTGGCGCCATAAAAAGAGGAGAACTGGTAGTCTGTTGCACGCAACAGCAAGACACTCCACATAAACGGTAACAGGGTAACGAGACCAAAGAGTAGGCGTAGTAACTTGCTGTGGGTCCAATATGCCCCTGAGCGAGGGTATGAGAGCACTAACACGGTTGCGAATAGCCACCAAGCCGCGCCGGTTGCCGCCAGTGCGAAAGGTGGCAGTGTGACATGCCCAAGCGCCATGGCACTAAAAGGAATACTAAAGAGCGAAAGCGCCAGCGCTGCAGCAGGGATAATAAAGGTAAAAAGACGCGAAGACGCCGAGACAAACTGCGTCCATTCCCAAAGTCCAATTAAAGTGACAGCCGCTATCGCTGCAACAAATGCAGGAAACGGTAAGTAAAAGACTCCAGCGACCACTAACGGGACTAACAAGGCCGCGGTTAAAACACGTTGTTTGAGCAAACTGATTCCTCGTGGTTACTTATCCGTTGTTATCATGGCTTTAATTTGCTCGCCGGTGCAGCCAAAACGTCGTTCACGATTGACATACCAAGCCACGGCATCATACAAACTTTGTTCGTTGAAATCAGGCCAATATTGCTCGGTAAAACATAACTCTGCATAGGCAGCTTGCCATAAAATAAAGTTACTGATGCGGCATTCGCCGCTGGTGCGGATCATTAAATCGACATCCGGTAAATCTGCCAACATTAAATGACGCGCAATATCCTGTTCCCCAATATCATTGGGTTGTAAGTGACCGGCGACAACCTGTTCAGCGACACGACGTGTTGCCTGGGTAATATCCCATTGCCCACCGTAATTCGCCGCAATATTGAGTACCAAACGGTCATTATTTGCCGTTAACGCTTGAGCTTCGGCAATTTTCGTTTGCAAAGAAGGGCTGAATCGAGAGGTGTCACCAATAATGCGTAATTGCACACCATGGCTGTCGAGCCGTTTAGCTTCACGCGATAGCACATTGATAAATAGCTCCATCAATACGCTGACTTCGTCTTCTGGACGACGCCAGTTTTCACTACTAAACGCAAATAAAGTTAGCGCTTTCACACCAAGCTCAGACGCCGCCTTGACGGTCTTACGTACCGCTTTGACGCCCGCTTTATGCCCGAACACACGGGCTTTTCCGCGAGCCTTGGCCCAGCGTCCATTGCCATCCATGATAATGGCGATGTGTTGCGGTAAAGCGGCAGATTCGAGCTGCGCATCAAGAGACTGGGAACTCATGTTTCTCCTTGGCAAATAAAAAGCGCTGTACTGCACGCACAGCGCTTTAGCATTGGCGGTAAAGTCTAATGAGATTTAGACTTCCATCAACTCTTTTTCTTTTGCATCAAGAAGTGCATCAACATTCTTAACCGCTTCATCAGTCAACTTTTGAATGTCATCTTGCGCACGGTGCTCGTCGTCTTCTGAAATTTCTTTGTCTTTTAATAGTGCTTTGAGATCACTATTGGCATCACGACGGATATTACGTACTGCAACACGCGCATTTTCACCTTCAGAACGAACAACTTTCACCATGTCTTTACGGCGATCTTCGGTCAGTGGTGGCAAAGGCACACGGATCACGGTACCTGCTGAGGCTGGGTTCAAGCCTAGGTCAGAGGTCATGATCGCCTTTTCAACCGCTTGGGTTACTTGCTTGTCATACACGCTAATCGCCAAGGTACGCGAATCTTCAGCAACAATAGACGCAAGTTGGTTTAAAGGCGTTTGCGCGCCGTAATACTCAACGGTAAGGCCTTCTAGTAAGCTTGGATGTGCACGCCCAGTGCGCAGTTTACCTAATGTGTGCTTAAGCGCTTCTACACTTTTTTCCATACGCGCTTTGGCGTCGTCTTTTATGTCATTAATCACGGGAATATCCTTGCGATTGAATTAATTTGTAAGATTATGCCACCAATATTGGCTTAGCTGTTAGTGATCAAGGTGCCTTCTGCTTCACCCATCACGACACGGCGTAACGCACCTGGCTTATTCATGTTAAATACACGAAGAGGCAGTTTATGGTCGCGTGCAAGTGTAAATGCGGCCAAATCCATCACTTTCAACTCTTTTTCTAACACATCTTGATATGTCAGCGAGTCATAAAGTGTTGCATCTGGGTTTTTGGTTGGATCATCACTGTATACACCGTCGACTTTGGTCGCTTTAATCACCACATCGGATTCAATTTCAATACCGCGTAAACAGGCAGCCGAGTCGGTAGTAAAGAAAGGGTTACCGGTCCCAGCAGAGAAAATCACCACCCGACCATTACGAAGTTGGCTGATGGCTTCAGCCCAGTTATAGCTGTCACATACACCGTTTAGAGGAATCGCTGACATCACTCGTGCGTTCACATAGGCACGATGAAGTGCGTCACGCATCGCCAACCCGTTCATCACGGTGGCTAACATACCCATGTGATCGCCCACAACACGGTTCATTCCCGCCTCAGCAAGACCCGCACCACGGAATAAATTCCCGCCACCGATGACCAATCCTACCTGAACACCCAGCTCGACCAGTTCTTTTATTTCTTGCGCCATACGATCAAGCACGGTGGGATCGATACCGAATCCATCTTTGCCCTGCAGGGCTTCACCGCTCAGTTTAAGTAAAATTCGTTGATATGCAGGCTTAGGATTTGTAGTCATTTCACTACCTTTCTATTAGGCACTAATTAGGGAAGAAGGTTATGGAAGACCGCGGCGAGCACCGCGGTCTGAGTCAGCAAGAATTAGCTTTGTTGTACAGCAGCAACTTCTGCAGCAAAGTCTACTTCTTCTTTCTCGATGCCTTCACCGACTTCAAAACGGATGAAGTTAGTCACTTCGGCACCTTTTTCTTTCAGCATTTGACCCACAGTTTGTGCTGGATCCATCACGAATGCTTGACCTGTCAGAGAAATTTCACCGGTGAATTTCTTCATACGGCCAACAACCATTTTCTCTGCGATATCAGCTGGCTTGCCTGATTCCATTGCGATATCAACTTGAATTTTCTTCTCTTTTTCAACAACGTCAGCAGGCACATCTTCAGGGTTCACGTAGTCAGGCTTAGACGCGGCAATGTGCATAGCAACGTGCTTGATGGTTTCTTCGTCAGCTTTCGCAGCAACAACCACACCGATACGATCGCCGTGACGGTAAGAACCGACTTTCTCGCCTTCGATGAATGAAACACGGCGGATATCCATGTTTTCACCGATTTTTGCAACAAGCTCAGCACGCTGCTGTTCGAATTTTTCTTTCAGCGCGTCGATTGCTAGGCCTTCAGCCAGTGCTGTTTCTRCCACTTGGTTAGCAAATGCAGCGAAATTCGCGTCTTTAGCAACAAAGTCAGTTTCACAGTTAATTTCAACGATCGCAGCTTTGCCGTCGTTTTCTTTAACTAGGATGACACCTTCAGCAGCAACACGGCCAGCTTTCTTCGCTGCTTTTGCCGCGCCGCTCTTACGCATGTTTTCGATTGCAACTTCGATGTCAGCGTTCGCTTCAACCAGTGCTTTTTTACATTCCATCATGCCAGCGCCAGTGCGCTCGCGCAGTTCTTTAACCAGGGCAGCGGTAACAGTTGCCATTGTTCAATCCTCGATTCGAAACTATTTTGGGTAAAAAACAGGGGCCCGATATCGGCCCCTGCTAACCATACTTAGCTTACAGCATGAAAGATGACACGCTGATGGCTAAGAACGCTCACAAGGAGCTGTCGTCTTACTCAGCGACTTCAACCAGCTCGTCTTCTGCTTGCGTGACGATATCTTGGCTACGGCCTTCTTTGTAAGCGTCAGACGCTGCGTTCAGGTACAGTTGGATAGCGCGAATTGCGTCATCATTACCTGGGATTACGTGATCAACGCCGTCAGGGTTAGAGTTAGTATCTACCACTGCAAAGACTGGGATGCCCAGATTATTCGCTTCTTTGATGGCAATGTGCTCGTGATCTGCATCGATAACGAACATTGCATCAGGTAGGCCGTTCATGTTCTTGATACCACCCAGTGATTTGTCGAGTTTTTCCATCTCACGGGTGTACATCAGCGCTTCTTTTTTGGTCAGCTTTTCAAACGTACCGTCACTCGCTTGAGTTTCCAGATCTTTTAGACGTTTGATAGATGTGCGAACGGTTTTCCAGTTGGTCAGCATGCCGCCCAACCAACGGTTACTTACATAAAACTGCTCGCAGTTTTCTGCTGCCGTTTTTACCGCTTCGCTTGCTGCGCGCTTAGTACCAACAAACAGAACTTTACCTTTACGCTCACCGATTTTTGACAGTTCAGCCAGTGACTCGTTGAACATTGGTACGGTTTTTTCAAGGTTGATGATGTGCACTTTGTTACGTGAACCAAAAATGAATGGCTTCATTTTTGGGTTCCAGAAACGAGTTTGGTGACCGAAGTGTACACCCGCCTTGAGCATGTCGCGCATTGAAACAGTAGCCATGATAAATTCCTCTCGGGGTTAGGCCTCCACATATCCCATTTACCGACCCGTTAGTGGGCACCCCGGTCAATGTGTCGATATGTGTGTGATTTAAGAATAAAAATGATAATTGAACCCCATCAAACTGAAACCTAGCTCGGCTAGACCTAGCATGGCTAGATTGATCATAATGACGGTTTTCGGCGCGCTTTATATCACAAACACATGGGTAAAATCCAGTTAAATTGCGCGCGCAATCCGCCTAAACCTATACGATGACCGCGCGGAATGCTTCTCTTTCTGTTTCTTCCATGGACATGGCTTGGTACCATATAGTCACTATTAGACAGTTGCTAATCCTGCACCGCTGAGACAAGCGTAGCAGGGCGTCAGTGGCTGTGCTTAATGATACAAAACGTGACTTGAATCATGCTCTCGTTTTAACGTTATCATTGAGCATCCCGAATAAAGAGAGAAAGCAAAATGACAATCCCGATTAAAACAGAAGAAGAAATTGAAAAAATGCGCGTAGCCGGTCGGCTCGCTGCTGACGTGCTCGTGATGCTTGGCGAGCATGTTAAGCCTGGGGTCACCACCCGTGAGCTAGACGACATCGCTCACCAGTATATGACTGACGTACAAGGCACCATTCCTGCCACATTGGACTATCACGGTTTTCCTAAATCCATGTGCACATCAATCAATCATGTCGTTTGTCATGGTATACCTTGTGATGAAGACGTGCTCCAAGAAGGCGACATCGTCAATATTGATGTCACCGTGATCAAAGATGGCTACCATGGCGATACCTCAAAGATGTTTTTAGTCGGGGAAGTGTCTCTCGAAGACAAACGTCTTTGCCGTGTCACGCAAGAAAGCCTGTATCACGCGATCAAAAAGGTAAAACCAGGTGCGACTGTTGGTGATTTAGGAACAGCGATCCAAAAGTTCATCAAGAGCAGCAACACACGCTACTCAATCGTCAAAGAGTACTGTGGGCATGGTATTGGCGCGAGCTTCCATGAAGATCCACAAGTGGTGCACTACAAAAACAACGACCGTACCATTCTTAAACCTGGCATGTGTTTTACTATTGAGCCTATGATTAACGCAGGGAAGTATGGGACCGTACTGGATGAGGACGATGATTGGACGGTCTATACCATCGATGGTAAAAAGTCGGCGCAATGGGAGCACACGCTGCTGGTGACCGACACAGGGGTTGAGGTGTTAACGTTACGAGAGGAAGAAAGTCTCCCACGTTACATCAACCACTAATCTAGAAATAAGAGCCGGTTTCGTTCCGGCTTTTTTTTGCGCAAAGGATCGCCATGACAGACACGGTAATTACGCCACAACATTTGGGGGATGATCAACTCGACCCCATCACGCTAAAGGCACAGTTCCAACAGCTACTTGAACAGCAAAAGCAAGATTTCCTTGCCAATGTTCCCGTTGCCGAGTTGGTTTATCAGCGTACCGATTATATGGATGCCCTTCTGGCTAGGTTATGGCATCACTTTGGTTTTGATCAAAGCCCTCTTGCACTGGTCGCGGTGGGCGGCTATGGCCGGCGTGAATTACACCCTCTGTCTGATATTGATTTACTCCTACTTTGCCAAGCACCGCTAAATGCTTATCAGCAGCAAAGCCTCAGTGATCTACTCACTTTGTTGTGGGACTTGAAATTGGAAGTCGGCCACAGTGTCCGGACTGTCGAAGAGTGTATTGACGTTGGGCTGGATGATCTTACCGTCGCGACTAATTTACAAGAGTCGCGCCTTTTATGTGGCGATTCACAGTTGTTCGAGGCGCTCGAGGCCCGTGTGCACCATGATAGCTTTTGGCCCAGTGAACGCTTTTATCAAGCGAAAGTCGACGAGCAAAAAGCCCGACATCGCCGCTATCATGATACCGCTTATAAACTCGAGCCAGATTTAAAACTCAGCCCTGGCAGCTTACGCGATATTCATACCCTATCTTGGATTGCGCGCCGTCATTTTGGTGCCACCAGCTTAAGAGAAATGAGCGATTTTGGCTTTTTGACTGATGCTGAGTATCGTGAACTTAACGAATGCCAAAACGTGCTGTGGCGGATCCGTTTTGCCCTTCACCTTGAGCTGCGCCGCTACGACAACCGACTGACCTTCGCTCATCAAACCTCAGTGGCTGAACTCCTCGGCTACCGGGGCGACGGTAATCGTGCGGTCGAGACCATGATGAAAGATTTCTTTCGCACCCTCGGACGCGTGGGGGAGCTCAACAAGATGCTGCTGCAAATCTTTGATCAGGTGATCATCGATAATGGTCGGTCTGGAGAAGTCGACGTATTAAGTGATGACTTCCAACGCTGCGGACGGACTATTGAGGCACGCAAACCTGCTTTATTTCAAGCACGCCCTGAGACTATCTTAGATATGATGCTGCATATCGCCGACGACACCTCGATCGAGGCCATCGCCGCCCCCACTTTACGCCAACTGCGTACCGCTCGACGTCGACTTAACCACTTTTTGTGTCAGCAAGACGATGCAAGAGAAAAATTCATGGCACTCATACGCCACCCAAACGCTCTGCATAAAGCGTTTGGACTAATGCACCGCCACGGTGTCATGTCTGCGTACCTCCCACAGTGGAGTCAAATTGTCGGACAAATGCAGTTTGATTTGTTTCATGTCTATACGGTTGATGAACACACGATTCGTTTGCTCAAACATATGCGTTTGTTTGACGATGAAGCTAATCGTGAGCGCCACCCCATTTGTTGCGATGTATTTCCGCGTCTTGCACGAAGAGAGCTGTTGCTGGTTGCGGCTATTTTTCATGATATAGGCAAAGGCCGTGGAGGCGATCACAGTGAAATTGGCGCGATTGAATCCCATGATTTTTGTCTTGACCACGGTTTATCAAAGCCAGAAGCCAACATTGTCAGTTGGCTGGTACGTAACCACTTACTGATGTCTGTCACCGCCCAGCGTCGCGATATTTACGATCCCGATGTCATCACCGACTTTGCCAAAGAGGTCCGCGACGAGGAGCGGCTCGATTTGCTTCTCTGCCTGACCGTGGCAGACATTAATGCCACTAACCCAGACTTGTGGAATAGTTGGAAGCGTACCTTAATTGCTGAGCTTTATTATTCCACTCAAAAAGCCTTACGACGTGGGCTAGAAAACCCACCAGATGTCCGAGAACGGATCCGGCACAACAAACATCTCGCTGCTGCCATGTTACGCAAGCAGGGGCACAGTCCACGAGAAATTGAAGTATTATGGCAACGTTTTAAAGCGGATTATTTTCTTCGCCATACCCACAAGCAAATAGCTTGGCATAGTGAACATCTGCTCCACCACGCCGATGATAAGCCGCTGGTGCTCGTCAGTAAAAAAGCGACCCGTGGCGGCACAGAAATATTCGTTTACTGCCAAGACAGGCCGAGCTTGTTCGCACGCGTCGTTGCCGCCCTAGATAAGAAAAACCTCAGTGTCCATGATGCCCAAGTCATGACCAGCAAAGATGGCCACGCACTCGATACCTTTATGGTGCTCGATCAAAACGACGATGCGATTTCTATCGATCGTCATCCTAGAATTATCGACGGGGTTGGGAAAGCACTCAACGAGACCGGCAAGATCACTATTCCCAAGCGTCGCTCACCGCAAAAGTTACAACATTTTTCGGTGAAAACGCAGGTATTGTTTCTCCCCACCAAAAACGGGCGACGTACACTCATGGAATTAGTCGCGCTCGATACGCCAGGGCTATTGGCACGCGTCGGTGCGGTTTTTGCTCGGCAAAATGTGAGTGTTCACGCGGCTAAAATCACCACCATCGGTGAGCGCGCAGAGGACTTTTTTATCGTCACAGATCTCGACAATCAAGCGCTCACTTCTGAACACCAAGCACAATTGAAAGCGGCGCTCGAGAAAGCCCTCTCGCAAGCCAAATAATACCAGGGAATCGCGCGGGTAAGACGCGCAACCATAACGATGTCTAACCATGAGGTGGCTATGTATCAACAGTTAAAGAATATCGGTGTTGAACACCCTGAAAAAATAGAGCGCTACTCGCTCCGTCAAGAAGCAAGCTACGATACGCTCAAAATCTATTTTAGTAAGCCAAAAGGCGATCTGTTTGCGCGGAGTATGAAATTTAAATATCCGCGGCAGCGTAAAAATGTGGTCGTCGACAGCGGTACAGGTCGCTCAAAAGAAGTAACAGAGATAAACCGGAGCCTCTCTTTGGTCATTGATGAGCTCGACCAGATCGTACAACACGAGCATACCGAGCAAGACGTGAAGCAAAAAGTGCTTACCGACCTACGTCACCTAGAAAAAGTGGTCGCCAGTAAGATTGCAGAAATCGAGGCCGAACTCGAAAAGCTGTAAGGGCGGCATGCGAGTACACCGCCCATAGCAAGGTCTAGTTATCGTATGATGACGCCGGCGCTTCCCAGCCCAACTGTTCAATAACATGCTGCCAGACTGTATCCAAAGGCGCATGAATAAAAACAGTCTTGCCACTGGCTGGGTGCGTTAGCGTCATCTCACTGGCGTGCAATAGCAGCTGATGACAATTAAATTGCTCTCTAAACACACGATTGTGGCGACCGTCTCCATGAGTAGTGTCACCAATGATCGGATGGCTTAAGTGGTGCATATGCCGCCGCAATTGATGCTTACGTCCAGTATGAGGTTGCATCGCTACCAAACTATAACGACTGGTCGCATAGCGTCCGGTTGCGATCGGCAGCTCAACTGTCGCCAATGGCTGATAGTCTGTCACCGCCGCTTTTGCTGTCGCCGGTTGGCTGGCGTGTTTATCCGCTATTTTGTCTTGTTCTTCCACCAGCGGGTAATCCAACTGGCCAGCATGGGAAATCCAGCCTCGAACAATGCCATGGTAAGCTTTTTTGACCTGCCCTTCAGCAAACTGCGGCATCATCTTAGAGGCCACTTCACTGGATAACGCAAACACCAAAACGCCCGACGTCGGCTTGTCCAGTCGGTGCAATGGATAGACATGCTGGCCAATTTGATCTCTCAAGGTTTGCATCACAAATCGGGTTTCCCCTTTGTCTAACCAAGAGCGGTGGACCAGCATCCCTGACGGTTTATTCACCACCACTAAATGCTCGTCACGGTATAAAATGTTCAGCAAAGTATCGGTCATTGTTCAGAAAACAAGTTATCAATTCGAACAACGACAGCAACCACGTCACTATGGCCTGCCTGCTCTTTCATTGCTTCTTCCACGTACGGTGAGATTTCAAAGTTACGTGGCAAAGCTTGCTCTGTCTTGATAAGCGCTCGCATCTTAGGCACAAAAACCCATTGCAACCATTCGTGGCACGCCAGTGTATCGACAGCAAACGGTTCAGTGCTGGCTAGCCGCTCAGTTGACGGTGGCGTCGTCTGCCATAGCGCGTGATCGTTTAGCACTTGCTCTAATTCATCAAGGAGTTGTTCACATTGTTGGCGAAGAGTCATTGACAACCTCATCATTACTCGACCGATAAAGCGCGAAGCATAGCACGAACCGATTCAAGACGACATTAACAAGGCGAGCATTGCAGGGATAAAAACTGATATACTCGCGGCTAATTAAGCGATAACGAAGAGCGGATATCATGCAAACGGTTCACGCCCTCAGCGCCCTATTTGATCAAGCTGGTTGCCAATTCAGTGTCTATGATTTAGGCCGTCGAGTGTGCCGCCTGGAAGAGGCATCTTTTCGTGCCGTCGAGGCCAACCAACAACCTTACCCTCACCCATTACGTCAGCAAGCGCATATGGCCGTGGCTTTTTGGCCACAAGGTGGCACGCCTTGGGTATGGTTTTTAAAAATGCCTTTAGATGAGCGAGGGTTATTAAATCACACTGCAATGGGGGATTTCCTTCAGTATGTCAGCGCGGCGATGGGTGAGAGCCTGACCGCGACGCCAAACAAGGCACAGCGCGAGAAACTGGCCAACAATCCTTATACCTTTACCCCAACTGACGACAAGATGGCGATGTTTCACGCCTTACTGACCTATCAACTGGGTCATCCTGCCAGCCAGTACTATGACCATGCCCAGCATTACCTCAATGGCGAGCTCGGCTGGGATAATTGGCAAGGCGTTGGACTTCAGGGGCTAGCGGATACCTGCGTGCGTATGCAGGAGCAAAATAATGCAACTCGAGTTCGTAAAGCACTGAATAACATACCTAGCACACCACTATATGCGCTGTTAGGTTGTTTGGAGCATTGTGAAATTAACGCGAAATTAGCGGAAAGTTTACGCGAGATGTTTACTCAAATGTGCCAAAACCAAGATGTCGACTTGTTTTTGGTCAGTGCATTACTTCGTGCTCATGCTGGGGCGCCTTCAGACACCGAGCACCAACTGATAGAAGCGGTGCTTGCAAGGCCAGAGCTCCACCACCGAGAAATTTTTGTCGCTATTGCCGGTCGCTGCTGGCGTAGCTTAGCCAATGAATCCGTGCTTGACTACTTTTTGATTGCCTTGGCAGACCACCAAGATGCAGCATTATTTCAGCAAATCTATACGGATTTGGTCATGTTACCACCGTTACGCGGTGCACTACTGACGCGGCTCCACGGTCATACATCACCCGCCCTGGCTCAGGCCATGGCTCGGATGCAACAGGCCGTGACACAAACATCACATGATCACTGATCTATTGACCATCTTGCTGGTTGTCGTCATTGCCTTGCTATTTTGGCAACAGCGGCGGCAATCTGAGCAAGCTCACCAGCATATTCGTCAATACTGTCAACGAATGGAGTTACAATTACTCTCAATCGCGCGCGGTCGCCACACCATGGTCAAAACGAAGGCTGGTTGGCGATGGGTAACGTACTATTGGTTTGAGTTTTCAGCGACGGGTAATGATCACTACACCGGTCAAGCACAGCTTTATGGACTAAGGCTGAAAGCGATTGATACGCCTGTTCATACGATGCCGGGGCAATCCGATTGATCGATGAGAAGATCGTCAATGCAAAGGCCCTCCCTAGTATAAAGACCTTAGGGCAAAGACCTGAGTACAGAGACCTGGGTGCACAAACATAGTCGCGCATCGTGATAAGCTGTACTAGATTATAAATATGATGCGCACGCTGAGGGGGTTTTTGCGAATGCGTGACAGGGAGTCACCGAGTGTCGGCCACCGAGTGTCGGCCAAAGCACTCAAAAAGGAAAGGGCGCAGCTTGCGCCGCGCCCTAAAGTTTTACTTGCAGCTATCCTGCTACGAAAAGGTGCTCCCTGCATCATTCCTTGATCAGTCGCCGATTCCTTCAGCGTCGTTCCATGTCTCTCCGTCTTGGAGGTGTCCTTTCGTCATCCTGACAAACCGAAATTCCGATTTTCGATAAGCTCTCCATCCTGGAGGTGTCCATGACTTCGTCCTGAAGTGATCCTTAAGCCCCCATCCTGGGTTGTCCTAAGTCTTCCTGACGTACAAGCTTCCTGCTTGCAGCGAACGGTTCCGTCCGTTGTCCTTTTTGCAATCCTTGCCAGCGCTTCTTCCTGAAGTACTGCCTCATCCTGAGGTACCAAGTCCTTGGTGATTCCTGTTCCCTGTGTCAGTTCCCTTCCGACACCCATAAGATTACGCGAATAGACGCTTGGTACAAGTCACTGTCACGTGCTTAATCTCTCATTTTTTAGTCCGAACTAGTTACAATCCAGTAAGTCACTGTTTTAAATTAAAAATAAACTATCGTCAGGTCGTTTGTCTTGATACGATTCTGCTTTTATCCCACGCGCGTGTAAGAGATATCGCACACAGAAAAGGGATAATTGTCTCGACAAGGTAGGATTGAGTCATCAACGGTGGGGAGAGGTCTACGCTTTTTATTCTTGCTATAGTCAATATAGACCCATACCAACAGGATAGGAGAGACAATGGAAACGTTCCAGCATGATTTGCAACATCTGTTTGAGCAACTCGGGTTAGACAGCGATCACACAGCGATTGAGCACTTCTTATCCAGCCACTGTCTGGTGGACGGACAAACGCTGGTGGAGGCTCCTTTTTGGAACGCGGCGCAGCGGGCATTGATTGAGCAAGCCGTAAAAGAGGATGCCGACTGGGCTGAGCAAGTTGATATGCTTGATGCATTACTGAGAAAGCCCTAATCTTGCCGCTGACTTTAAACCAAGGAGATGAAATGAGCTATCAAGCAGCATTAGAGCGAGCGTTAAAAGCGCTCGCCGCAAAAGGACAAAGCGCGACAGTGGCAAAGATAAAAGCTCAACTTGATACACAAGTCCCATTGCCGCTGATCATTCAGGCCGTCAAAAGTGCCAAAAAAAATCAGTCCCTGCCTGCCATGTCAGCCCCCGAGATCACCCTGTCTGATGCTGAGCGGATCGATCAACTTGAGCAACACATTACACAGCTAAGTGAGCGTTTGGCCCGGTTAGAAGCAACGTTGGACAATCAGTAATACAACAATCAAGCAATCAAGCAATCAAGCAATCAAGTTAGTTTAAAGTCCCAAGACAGGTTTGAGACCAAACGGCAAGCCTCACACTTAAATAAGAAAATATCGTGCAGTGGCGTATCTAATCGCCACGCTGCGCCGCATTTCGGACAAGGGCGTGTTAACTCACTGTCCTTGTCTTTGCCACCGACGCGATATTGATAGTAATAAGTCGGGATCCCCGTTAGGTATTCAATCCGACCGCGCAAATCCCATCCCCGTTGAAATAGCCGAGTATGGGGGCTTTGTATCTCGTTAAGCCCAGCAAATTCGGCATCACTGGCGCCCGCCATTTGTAGTTCATCACAGGCCTGCCATTCCGTTTGCCATTTGACGACTGACTTATGATCACCATTAAAGGTGGCTGGTAAACGGTATAAAGGGATAGGTAGCAACGTATCCCCGCAGCGCAGCGGTGAGCACGTGTGCACAAAGGTTGTGTACAACACTTGCCAACTTGGTGACGCATTAGGCGCCGCTTGCTCCGAATTGAGATCGCGCCCCAAAAGGCGTACTTTTGGCTGGGTCAAACACGCATCAGCCAATTGTTGCAACGCGCGTTTGACTTGAGGACTATGATACTTAGGTTGTAACGCATCTTCATCTGGACACACCACACGGAGCTGAAATTGCCCGTCTTGCATGAGAATAGGAAATTCGCGTCCAAGCACCTGACCGTTATATCGCAGCGCGTCCATTAAACCATTAAGCTTACGATCGACGGCATCTACTGTGGTGTTATCGAAACACTCAAACGTCAGCTCTGTCAGGATCATATAGCATCAACCTCCAACGCCGTCACAAACGCTTCGGCATCTTTGGCTATCACGTCGCGAGTGCCAGTATTCAATCCTTCTTTCACCACTTCGCCGCTCATATTATCAATTGAAATGATCGTCATTTCGTCATCCGTGGTGGCAATGAAAACAGTCGGGGTCAATTTACGCTGACGTTGCATCATTAAATGCCCCAAAATATTTTCTTGTAAGCGTGCGAGATCGTCATCGCTCCAAACTTGCACCAAACAGATCGACTCCCCCGCAAACCGAACCGGTAAATCGGCGCAATAGAAGCCATTATAAAAATCTTTTATATCACTGTGTAAACGCAGCGATATTCCCTTCTCAACATTGGTAAAGTCCGCGGCGGTTTCACGCTTAACTGGCTGCCACTGTACTTGATGCGCATTGTCACTGACCATACAAGGCGATGAGAGCCCGATATACTCATCCGAGCACGGTAAACTCTGATATTGATGCTGCCATGCGGTAACATAATTCTGTGCTAGCGCCCAAAGGGCGCGATGTAATGTGTTCTCCATTCGCAACCTATAGCAAGATTCAGTAAACTTTACCCATTCTACTTGAATCAATAGCAGATCCGTATGAGCAATTATCAAGATGCCGATGCCCTAGCCAAACTATCGCTAGGTCAACACACTGATTACCCAACTGAATATGATCCGTCACAGCTGCGTGCGGTCCCGCGCGAATTAAACCGCCAAGCTATCGGCCTCGATCAGGCGTCGCTTCCTTTCACTGGCTATGATACCTGGACGCTCTATGAGCTATCCTGGTTAAACAAGAACGGTTTACCTCAAGTCGCGATCGGCGAGGTACGATTACCCGCATCCAGCCCAAACCTAGTGGAATCGAAATCGTTCAAGTTATACCTCAATAGTTTTAACCAAACCCGATTCGATAGCTGGCAGCAAGTGGCGAATGCACTGCAAACCGACCTTTCCGCTTGTGCCGGCGAAGCTGTGGATGTCACCTTATCGCCCCTCAGTGAACTAGAAGGGGAAGTGATTGCGGGACTATCAGGCGAGTGCTTGGATCATCAAGATATCAGTATTGATGACTATCGTTTCCAACCTGAATGGCTAGAAGACGCCGCGCAAGGTGCCATTGTGTCCGAAACCCTTCATAGTCATTTGCTCAAATCGAATTGCTTAATCACTCACCAGCCCGATTGGGGCTCAGTGAGAATTGCTTATAAGGGCAAGAAAATAAACCGTGAGAAATTGCTTCGTTACCTGGTTTCATTCCGCGAGCATAACGAATTTCACGAGCAGTGCGTTGAGCGCATTTTTATGGATATTATGCGCTTTTGTCAGCCTGAAAAATTGACCGTCTATGCCCGCTATACTCGCCGCGGCGGTTTAGACATAAACCCCTATCGTACCAATATGGGCAAAACCCCGAGTGAAAATAACCGGTTAGCACGACAATAACAAAACGGGGCTGCTTATCGGCAGCCTTTCTTTCATTTTTATACATAGAGGATGGCGCATGCGCATCAGCCCACTACTTGTAGGCCTGCTTTTTTGGTTGACGTCGATGGCGGCGTTCGCTTCTATCCACTCCTCGCCCGTTTTGACCGATGCCGAAAAATTATTGGATACATCCCCCATCCAATCCTTAGAAATCAGCAACCGATTCCTGGCCCAACGACGATTAACGACAGGGGCTAATCGTTCACACGTCAACAATGACACCGATCGATCGATTCGGACGCCGTTGCACACGGTTTATGCGTATTTAATTAGCGCCCGTGCTTATGCTCATTTGGAGCAGCCACTTGATTCCAAAGCCGCGCTCCAAAAAGCGTATCAGGTCGTTGAAGAGTACGATTTAAAACATACTCACGTGCAAGTCGTTCTGACTGAAGCGACGCTTATTTGGCACTTAGACCATGATGAACAAGGCGCACTGGCAAAGTTAGATGCAGTACAAACGGCGATGAGTACCTTGCCGGAAAATAGTCTCAATGGGCCAGAGCTTCGCTTTCGTAGTGCCTTACTACGCGCCAACATACTGGCTGAAACATCAGATAACGAATCGGCATTAGTGGCGTATGAAAATGCACGCAGCCAGCTGAGTAATGATCCACAAGATCTTCGCGACAAAGTCGAGTTTCAACTGTCATTTGGACGTTTTTTGCTGGCACAAGAACAGCATGAAAGTGCCTTAACTGAACTGCTAAGCGCTTTTTGGATCGCCAGTGAAAATGAATATACCGCATTGATCGCGAACGCCAATATGGAACTTGCTCGACTTTATTTTCAACAAGGTGTACTCGAGCAAGCACTCGAGCATGCGAATCAAGCCGCGGCATTTTTCGAACACTTCTCACTCAGCCGACGACTCTCAGCGTCTCAGCGCTTATTAGCTACCTTATACGAGCAGCAATCTCGGTATAATTTTGCACTCGTGCATTATTTTAATGCGCTCGAAGTTGAGCAGTCTCTTGGCCGAACTCAACCGCTCGCCGATATACACTTAGCCATCGCCCGCACCTACTTTGAGCTAAAACACTTTCCTCTCAGTGATCGCTATATTCAGGATGCATTGCGACTCGTGGGGAGTTTGCCAAACTCGCCACTGACAACTCAGGCCATGCTGTTACAAGGCCGAATACATTTAGCGCTTGAGCAACCCAAACAAGCAGAAAAGGAAATCAAGACCGCGCTTGAGCGCGCCGAGGCTGAAAACGATATCACCACCATGACCCACGCCTATCAGGCATTATCAAACGCTTTCGAAGCGCAGGAACGATATCAAGTTGCGCTCGCTATGCAGCGAGAATATGAGCAATTACGAGCAACACAGGCTCAATCAAAGCAACAGCAACAAGCAGATACCTTTAAGCAACAGCAGCGTGTGGTTGAACGCCAGTTACAAATGGATGAATTACAGCGTCAGCTCGATACGGCGCATCAAGAGCAGTTGCACCTACAAAAAGTCAATTACTTTCTGTTGGGCAGCCTGGGTGTCCTAATTGCCATTGTCTATCTACGCCACCGCGCCGCAGTGTTACGCCAAACCGAGCTCGAGCAGTTACGTGATGACTTCTACACTCACCCTCGCACTGGGCTGAGAAACTTACGTATGCTTAATGCCAAATTGCCGCGTTCGCTTGAAAAAAGTAATGCCAATTTTGAGCAATGGTACCTCAACGACATGATTCACCAACCGCTCAGTGATCGGCTACGCTTCGCCATGTTCGACGTGGTTTTTCTCAAAGAATTGTTTTTGTTGCATGGTTACCAACGTGCTCAAGACATAGAACGCCAGCTCGGTGAGTATCTGTCTGAACGTGTGACACAATCTGGGCGTCTGTACCATTTTGCTGACACCCTGTTTATCTATATAGAGACAAACTGGGACGAAAACACCAAACCTGAAGCACTCGCACAATTTGTACAAACATTGATAGAGGATTTTGTCACCCAATACCAAAATACCGTCCACGAAGCGCCCGCTAAGGACGCTACTGTCGACACATCAGACCAATTACTTGATGACCACACATCCATTGATGCTGCTCCTCAACATCTGGCGCGTTTAACGCCACACGTCGCCATTGGCTTAGCAGAGTATCCCTTTTTGCCACGCGCATATACCTCGATCAACGATCAGGAGCTGATAGAGATCTTGCTCACCGCCACACATCAAGCAAGCGCACTGGTTCAACAAAGTGAAGAAAGTCATTGGGTCCACTTTAGTGCGATTAATACGGCGCCGGCGGCGAGTTTCGTCAATACCAACCTTCGCCAAGCCTGTTTAAAAGGGATTGAGTCTGGGCTAGTAAAGGTTAAAACATCATCAAATGGCCTCATGGACTGGCAGAAGGATCACGAATCTGATAAAAAGCGAACATCTTTTATTGATGACGATAGCAATAAGTCGGTATAGCTAACGTCCATGGGTGGTTCATTCTCACTACCTGTGATGCTGAATCGCGAATGTAATTAGGTGTTTTTTCGACCAAATGACTAAGTCAACTCCATCACCGTTGTCGGCACAGACCGCTCAGGCGGATCATCATCATGCGCCTTCAGCGTATCGAGAGCTGGCTTTGAAGTCGCGTCGAGAGATCCATACGCTCAAACGCTTAGCCTCGCGATTGATTGCGACATGCACAGGCAAAAACACCGCGGTAGATCAAAAACTAACCGACTTCCGTGACATATTATACTCAGCGCAGGATGTTAGCGCGTTGCTTCCGCGTTTAGCTGTTATTGAACGCATGGTGAGTCATCAAGACATGACACAAAAAAAAGCACAGTCCCATCTCGAAGAGCAGTTTCATACCAGTGGTGAAACGCTACAACGTGTTATCGGCCTGCCTGCTCAACTCAGGCGAGATTTACGCGAGTTGCTAGCAAAATCGGCGAACAGTGATACTGAAAGAACGCAGCATTTGATCCGACTACTTCAGCTCTACGAGCGGGCTGTGACCTTGCAAGTCACACGCCCTCGCGCTCAACACGCGCAAATAGAGCTCGATAAAGACCAAATTCGTCGCGTCGCAGATGAGCTACAAAACCTGATTACCGAGCTCGATATTGATGGTCAAGCTGGCAGTCAGTTGCTTGATATTCGTCGCCAATTATTGACCGATGTCGCGCCAGCGACTGTCGTCTCACTCACTCTGTCCGCCCTTCGGCTTATTTTAGATGCCACGCAAGCCGAGCGTCAGGCATCACAACAATTTCTCGCCCAAGTGAATGATGATCTGGTTGCAATCAGTCAGCAAAATACGCGCGCTTTTGATCACGCCACACAATTGCGGGTGGCACATCAAAGCGTTGATCAGCGCCTAGATCACACCATTACTGACATTGAAAAAGAACTTGGCCTAAAAGGCACGCCAGAGTCCAATCCTGAGGCCGCACTAACACGTGCACTCGACGCGCTGAACGCCATAGCAAAAGAGAACGAGGCCCTCAAAACGCGAGAGCGCGCACTCGAAGAGCAACTGAGCCACAATCAAACCCAGCTGAGTACACTGGCTGAACACACGATGGATCAACGCCGTCATGTTGGCGACCAAGAACGCAAGCGTTTACTGGATCCACTGACCCGTGTTTACAATCGCGCCGCGCTCAATGATCGCCTCGAACATGAATTCCGCTTGTGGAAGAAGTACCAACGGCCGTTTTGCCTCGCGGTGATTGACATTGATCACTTCAAGCAAGTTAACCAACAGTTTGGGTATGAAGTCGGTGATAAAGCCTTGAAAATCGTCGCGCGTACAATTTATCAATGCTTGCGTGATACCGATTTTATAGCTCGGTTTGGTGGTGAAGAGTTTGTAATCTTATTGCCCGATGCCAACGATGATACTCGCACAGAAATCCTAGCCACTATCAGCCATACCATCCGCAAGCTGCCGTTAAAATTCAAGAACGAACGCGTCGCGATCACCGTATCGATTGGTGCTACCCTCTTTAGCGATCAAGATACGCCAACCCCCGTTCTAGAACGAGCAGACCAAGCGTTGTATCAAGCCAAAAACAGTGGCCGCAACCGAATTATTTGGTGTTAATTATTACTGGTCAATTGTGGCTGGCGTGTGTATTTTTAATTAACACACTGATTTTTATAGCACCGTGCTATCTTCCCTACTTGGCTTTTCAAGAGGGGCGGTCCGTAAGAGGTTGTCGTTATGATCACACACATTAGCCCCATAGGAACGATGGATCTGCTTTCTCAAATTGAGGTTGATCGTTTAAAAACCAGCGCCAGCAGTGATTTATACCGTTTATACCGAAACTGCTCATTGGCTGTTTTAAATTCTGGTAGTCATACAGATAGCTCCAAAGCGCTGCTAGAAAAGCATGAAAACTTCGAAATCCGAGTGCTTCGTCGAGAGCGTGGGATCAAACTCGAGTTGGTTAACCCACCTGAGCATGCCTTCGTCGATGGTAAAATCATTCGTGGCATTCAAGAGCACATGTTTTCTGTGCTAAGAGATATCATTCATGTCAATGTGCAGCTCGAGCACAGCCCGGCGCTAAACCTAGACAGCTCGCCACATATTACCAATTTAATATTCGGTATCTTACGCAACGCCAAAGCACTGCGTCCCCATGTCGATCCTAACCTGGTTGTATGCTGGGGCGGTCACTCCATCAATGATATCGAATACCAATACACCCGCGAAGTGGGCCATGAGTTAGGGCTGAGAGAGCTGGATATTTGCACCGGTTGCGGGCCAGGTGCGATGGAAGGGCCTATGAAAGGGGCGGCCATCGGTCATGCGAAACAACGTACTTATGATAGCCGCTTTATCGGCCTGACGGAGCCATCTATTATTGCCGCCGAGCCGCCCAATCCAATGGTGAATGAATTAGTGATCATGCCCGATATCGAGAAGCGTTTAGAAGCGTTTGTTCGTATCGCCCACGGTATCATTATTTTTCCTGGTGGCGCCGGTACCGCCGAGGAGTTACTTTATATTCTCGGGATCATGATGCACCCCGATAATCACGCGCAGCCACTGCCGATCGTACTCACTGGGCCCAAAGAGAGCGAGGCCTATTTTCGTGATATTGATAATTTTATTCGTGATGTACTTGGTGAAGAAGCCACACAATACTACGAAATTGTGATTGATGATCCGGCCAAAGCCGCGCGTTTGATGAAAAATGCCATGCCCGCCGTCAAAGAGCATCGCAAAGCAACGGGTGACGCCTACTCGTATAACTGGTCATTAAAAATTGAGCCCGGCTTTCAGCATCCCTTCGCGCCCACGCATGAAAATATGGCAAACCTCAACTTACACATGAATCAACGCCCAGAGCTTCTCGCGTCTTCGCTGCGCCAGGCTTTTTCAGGCATCGTTGCAGGTAACGTCAAAGATGAGGGGATGCGTAATATTGAACGCCATGGCCCATTTAAAATTGATGGCGACAAGTATTTGATGGCCAAAATGGATAAACTTTTGCAAAGTTTCGTTGAACAACAACGCATGAAGCTACCTGGCACTGCGTACGTGCCTTGCTATGAAATTGTTTCCGAGACTTAGGCACGACTTTTAACGCCCTGCGTCCTAAACAAAAACCGGGTATAATGCGGTATTTATAAAACGCACACCCGGTTTTTATTATGTCTAGGCTCCATGTTGTTATTATTGATGCGATGAATCTTATCCGCCGAGTCCACGCTGCCCAGCCGGATCAAGAATCGATCGATGCGACGGCTCAATCCTGCATCAAAACCTTGGATAAAATCATCAATCATAGCCAGCCTAGCCATATTGTTGCCGTGTTTGATCATATTGGCCCTGATCGAGGTTGGCGGGCCGAGATACTTCCCACCTATAAACAAAACCGTAAGCCCATGCCTGTGGCACTAGAACAAGGCTTAGACACGATCCAAGAAGCATTTTGGCAAAGAGGGGTCGATGCGTTACTGTCACAAGGCGATGAAGCCGACGACATGATTGCTACCTTGGCATTAAAAGTGGCAGCGCGTCATGAGCACGTCACGATTGTTTCTACCGATAAAGGCTACTGCCAGCTATTACAACCCACGTTAAGCATTCGTGATTACTTCCAACACCGGTGGCTCGATTTAGCGTTTGTTGACGCTCAGTTCGGAGTGCGCCCTGAGCAGCTGTGCGATTTTTGGGGGCTGGCCGGGATCAGCAGTAGCGAAGTGAGCGGCGTCCCCGGTATTGGTGCAAAAACGGCAGCAACGCTGCTTGAGCGGTACGAGACGCTTGAGGCTATTTTCGCCGCAAGCGATGTCGAACAAAAATGGCAAAAAAAGCTCGCTGGGCACCAGGGTTTAGCCCAACGTTGTAAAAAGGTAGCCCAATTAAAAACGGATATCCCACTCGGTTTTAACCTGCAAGATATCCGCTTTGAACGTTAGCCGCCACGTTGCTGGCGTTTCACACGGCGCAAGTGCACGGTGATTTCTTCACGATCGTGATAAAGGTGTTTCGCACGCATTTCATACGGCACATTGTAGTCAGCCAAAAATGCACCTAGGGTTTGCAAGTTTTCTGACACCTGCTCATAACGTCGGCTCATCGGCAGTTTCAAGTTAAAAATAGCCTCTTGGGCCCAACCTTCAATTAACCACTCTCCCATCAACCGCGCCACTCGCGATGGTTTTTCAATCATGTCGCACACTAACCAGGTCACATTCTTGCGCGTCGGCTCAAATTTAAACCCATCTTCGGCATGATGAAACACTTGTCCTGTCTCCATCAGGCTTTCAGCCATAGCCCCATTATCCACCGCATGGACAAACATCGAGCGTTTAACCAATTGATAGGTCCAGCCCCCGGGGCATGCACCTAAATCGACCGCCCACATGCCAGGCGCTAAACGCGTATCCCACTCATCCTTGGGTATAAAATGATGGAAGGCCTCTTCCAGTTTTAATGTCGAACGGCTTGGCGCATCAGACGGAAATTTCATCCGTGGTAGGCCCATATAATGAGGTGAGTTATTGGTCGTCAACGAGTAGCCCACCAGGCAAGTACCCGGTGCGATAAAGCATAAGTGAATCACCGGTTTTTTGGGGTTATCTTTGGCTAACATGACGCCTTGTTTGCGCAAGGCTTGGCGTAGTGGCACGGTAAACTTACGGCAAAACTTCAATAAGGCTTTAGCCTCATCGTTATCCGGTGTCTCCACCCGTAGATCGCCACCTTTAGGCAGATCGCTCGCTACCGCCAGAATCGGGGAGATACGATCATCAGGGTCAAGATCCGACAAGGCGGCAGTCACAGCAATCATTTGGCGCGCAAAGATCAGCGAGTCCAACGATAAATCACGCACAACGCGCTCAGCGTCATCTTCTTGGTAGCACTCAAACACAACATACGCGCTGTTATTTATCACGCGCGGAAACCCATACACGCCCATTTCGGTGGTTTTTTGTTGGATTTCTGCGGCGCAGTCTTTTTCAAATCCTGCACGGCAGTAAAGCAAAACCTGGTTCATAACACCCTCTGGTTCGACGATAGGATCACGCTATGTGATGATAAAAATAAGCTGCGCATTATATCTGTCATCTCGACAAGAAAGAAATGCAGATAGCCGCTTTTAACGCGATGGATGAGAGAGAGAAACGTTTGTACGCCATGTGCCCACAGCGAGCCCTCCCCAGCCGATTAAAAAGCTCACGCCGCCAACTGGTGTTACCGGTCCTAGCCAATGCATATCCGTGAGAGCAAGCAGGTATAAGCTACCGCTAAAGCCGATCATACCAACTAACCAAGCCCAAGCGACCCAGCTGAATAACCGCGTGGAGATCCGTGAAGAAAGTGCACACAGTCCAAGCAAGGCTAAACTATGCCACATCTGATAGTTAACGCCGGTTTTAAAAATAGCTAATTGATAATCGGACAAAACCATTTTCAAACCATGTGCGGCAAAGGCACCTAGCCCGACAGCCAGTCCTGCCCCTAAAGCAGCTAGGCTGATCCAGTGGTTTAATTTCATGCTTTCGCTCCTTGGCGCTCAATAAAACGCAGTAGACAGTCGACCGCAAACTGCCGATTGTCCGACTCAGTGTAACCTGACGCTTTGCGCGGCTTGAAACTATGATCGCCATCAGGAACGAACTCAAGATCAATACTTGATGAGTACGAATATCCCATCACTTCTTCTTTCCGACCAAAGGTATCACGCTCCCCTTGCACAATGAGCAACGGTTTGGTCACGGTCGCTAAATGCTCGCCTTTATATTTTTCAGGCTTGCCTGGAGGGTGAAAAGGAAAGCCAAAGCACACCACCCCGCTGACTGATGAATGGCCGGTAAGGTGGCTGGCCATACGTCCTCCCATCGATTTACCGGCAAGCCATAAACGACTTTCTTTTGGGCGTAAACTATCGATGGCATCAATCACGGCTTCAAAGTGTGCAAGTAGCTTAGGTGCACAGTCTGGCGGACGCTTTTTGCCATCTTCCTGACGCTTTTCCATATAGGGAAAATTAAACCGCACCACACGGCAACCGACCCCGATGCGTGTCGCGATATCTGTCATAAACTCATGCTCTTTGCCGGCACCTGCACCATGAGCAATAATCACCCAATCGGTGGCACTGTCAGGCCCATCAAATTCTAGATTTATCATAAATTCATACTCGCTTGCTCTTTTGCTGCAGTGGCTAGCATCCATTCTCGAAACGCAGTAATGCGCCCGGTGTCAGCGTCTCTTTGTTGACTCACCAGATAAAAACCATTGTCACTTTTTAACACCTGCTCAAAAGGTTGCACCAAACGTCCAGAGGCCAGTTCAGGTTGGGAAAGCACATTATTCCCTAATGCAACGCCCTGTCCATGAGCTGCTGCCTGAAGCACCATCGACGAATGACTAAAAATAGGACCGTGCTCAACGTTCACTTCACTCAATTGATGGGCTTTTGCGAACGCCTTCCATTCTTTGCGTGAGCGATCATGCAACAAAACATGATGGACGAGATCGTCTGGCGCTTGGAGCGGATAACCGGACTCTAGCAACATGGGAGAACAAACAGGCAACAAGCACTCTTGGTACAATAGGTCACAGCGTAAACCCGTCCAATGGCCTCGGCCATAATAAATGGCTACGTCGACATCATCGGTTAATGACCCATCCTCCAAATCAACCGCTTTTATCCGAACATCGATATCTGGATGCGCTTTATTAAAATCAGCGAGCCTCGGCACCAACCATTGAATCGCGAAACTGGGTGGCAAACTAATGGTCAGCGCCCCTTTGGCACTTCGCTCTAACACTTTATCAGTGGCATAAGAAAGTTCCGAGAATATATCTTTAATATCAAGAAAGTAGCTTTGACCTTCTTCCGTTAACAACAGAGAACGGTTACGACGACGAAATAGCTTTAATCCCAAAAACTCTTCTAACGCTTTGATTTGATGACTCACCGCCGCCTGAGTCACAAAGAGCTCTTCAGCTGCACGGGTAAAACTCAAATGTCGTGCAGCTGCTTCAAAAACGCGCAGCGCGTTAAGTGGAGGAAGACGCCTTGCCATAAACGGACACCCTATTCATTAATTTTTCTAATCGTTGACATTATAAATTGTCGATTGCTGATATACCAGCAACACCCTATAGTGCATCCCGCATCCACATGTGACGTCTCTCTATTTAGACTGTTTCCGTGGTTGCGATGTTGTGTTTGCATTTGTCTAACACTGGTTAGACAGGTAGTCGTATCTACCACTTTTAACTTCCTGTATTTTGACATTGTCTGTCATTACATATTTGTTGGCACTGAGCTTGGCTCAGTGCTTTTTTTTGTCCGTTTTTTATCTTAAACACGTATCACGCTTGAGTTACACCAGTGAGATGGCGATCATAGGCAAGATTTTACTTTGGACGATGACTATGACAGACGGTTTTGATCCCTACGCATTGCGTGCCCAGTTTCCCGCTTTTAATGCCTCAGACTGGGTGTATTTGGACAGTGCGGCTACGGCACAAAAACCACAGTGTGTGATTGATGCCATTTGCCAAAGCTACATGGCACCGGTTGCGAATGTTCATCGCGGCCAACACCAAGCCTCGTTATCCACCACTGCGCAGTTTGAACAAGCGCGACGTGAAGTTGCGGCGTTTATTGATGCAAACCCTAGTGAGATAATTTGGACGCGAGGGGCAACGGAAGCTATCAACTTACTTGCCTATAGCTTCAGCCACACTTTGACCGCCAACGACTGTATCCTCGTCAGCGAAATGGAGCATCATGCTAATTTGCTTCCCTGGCAACTGATCGCGCAGCGTACAGGCGCGCAACTGGTAAAGATCCCCTGTTGTGTCAGCACGGGCCAGTTAGATATGGAGGCTTATCAACAAGCACTCACGACCCGCCCCCGTATCGTGGCGATAAGTCATGTCAGTAACGTGACCGGAACACGCCACCCGATAGAAGCAATGACCGCACTCGCGCATCGTCATGGTGCAACGGTGATCATTGATGGTGCACAAGGGATCGTTCACGAGCCCCTCAGTATGCAAACCTTGAATGCTGACTTCTATGTGTTTTCCGGACATAAGTTGTATGGACCAACCGGTATTGGCGTGCTCTATGGAAAACCAGAAGCATTGGCTACTCTCGCGCCATTTCACGGTGGTGGCAAAATGATTACTGACGTCACATTTGATGATCACACATTAGCACCGATTCCCGCTCGTTTTGAAGCAGGCACGCCCAATACAGCGGGTGCGATTGGCCTTGCTGCCGCCATTCAATGGCTAAAACAATATGACGCTCAAGCCATCGATACCCATATTAGTGACTGTTACCAAGCGCTACTCGGCGGCTTGAAACAACGCCCAGCCATCAAGCTAATCTGCCCCCAACCACACAGCACCATAGTGTCATTCGTGGTAGAAGGAGAACACCACGCAGATATTGCTGAGCTGCTCAGCCAACAAAACGTGGCAGTACGGTCTGGGCACCACTGCGCGCACCCGCTGATCAAAGCGCTGGGCGTGGAGGGAACCGTACGTGTATCACTCGGTGCCTATAATCATCAGGAAGACATTCAACGCTTCCTCACAGCGTTAGATAAAACATTATATTTACTCGGTGTTTAATCGTTTCATAACAGGATCTACCATGGATTTACCTACTCACCCCTTTGGCAGTGAACTCGACCAAAAAATGGTTACCGAGATGCTTGCACAACACATCAGTTGGGAGGACAAATACCGCCAGCTTATCGTGTGGGGTAAACGCTTGCCTACGTTTACCGATGAACAGAAGCATGCTGCGCGCCTTGTCAGTGGATGCGAAAGTGATGTTTGGTTTTTACATCACTCGGATGACGAAAGGCATTACTTTGCTGCAGATTCAAATGCAAGAATCGTTAAAGGTCTATTAGCCGTTGTGCTCGCTTGTGTTCATGGTCAACACAGTGATGCCATTTACGCTCTCGATTTAGATCAAGTCTTCCAACAAGCCGGATTATCGCACCATTTAAGTGAGTCACGCACCAATGGTTTGCATGCGATTGTGCAATATGTTCATCACCTTACCGCTTAATTTGTGTTGGACGCCGTGGTTCATCGTCACGGCATTCTAACCTTATCCCCCCTAAAACATCGCGCCACCACTGCCCACATATACCGACAACCCGACTATTCACCATCGAAATGCACAGAAGAGTGCAATCGATTTCTTCCAGATCATTCAGTCTCGCCAACGGAAAACAAAGACAAACATAAAAATACATAAAAATAACAACTTGTTAACAAAGTATTGCATTATTACCTATCAAAATTGACCGAGATCGCGAATGTGTAATCCGAGGCTTTTATACTTTGCGTATTTGGCTAGATTCGTTAGCTTAGAAGCAGGCAGTCATAAAAGGGTCACACCAACAAGTTAGACTGCCTAATAATATCGGCAGCATGATTATTAACTATTGGCATCACTCTTGCTGCCGTTATAAGACAAGAAAGGATGACTGTAATTCTGGTTTAAAGTGGTTCCAGATGCGGCTTCAGGCATCTCGTTATATTTGCTTGTTGTAGTGAATGGAGTCATAGATGAAGAAACTGGCATTAGTAACTGGCGCAAAAGGCGGCATTGGATCAGCGATCACCGAAAAATTAGTTGATGATAATTATCGCGTCATTGCAACACACTTCACGGGCGGTGGTCAGTGCGCACAAGACTGGTTTGAAGAAAAAGGGTTCAAACAAGATCAAGTGCGCCTATTCGAACTTGATGTTACCGATACAGAACAATGCGCTACACGTATTGCTAAACTGCTTGAAGAAGAAGGCACAATCGATGTCCTAGTGAATAACGCCGGGATCACGCGTGACAGTGTATTCAAAAAGATGGATGCCGATAAATGGCACGACGTCATCAACACCAACCTCAATAGCCTCTTTAACGTCACTCAACCTTTGTTCGCTGCCATGTGCGAAAAGGGAGGTGGACGTGTCATTAATATCTCGTCTGTAAATGGTCAAAAAGGCCAGTTTGGCCAAGCAAATTATGCCGCAGCGAAAGCAGGGATGATGGGCTTTAGCAAATCGTTAGCTGCCGAAGGAGCCCGTGCAGGCGTCACCGTGAATGTGGTTGCGCCAGGGTATACCGCGACGCCTATGGTAACGGCCATGCGCGAAGACGTACTTGAGTCGATTACCAATCAAATCCCGATGAAACGCTTGGCAAAGCCAGAAGAAATTGCGGCTTCCGTGGCTTACCTCGCGAGCGAGGCAGGCGCATACATTACGGGTGAAACGCTGTCGGTCAACGGCGGCCTGTACATGCAATAAATCAAGGATAGATTGATGGAACGCATTTTTATTGTGGCGGCAAAACGCACCGCCATCGGTGCTTTTTCAGGCACGCTCAAAGATATCCCTACCGGCCAATTGGCTGCCTATGCTATCAAAGGCGCATTAGCTGAAAGTCGATTAACTGGTGAGGCTATCGACGAAGTGATTGTAGGCAATGTAGTCAGCGCCGGACAAGGAATGGGAATAGGTCGTCAAGCAGCTATCTATGCCGATATCCCTACTCATGTTCCCGCATACTCTGTCAATATGGTCTGCGGCAGTGGGATGAAAAGCATTATGGATGCTGTTACTCATATTCGCGCTGGTGATGCACAACTTGTGGTCGCTGCTGGCGTAGAAAACATGTCACAGATTCCGTTTGCAGCGGCCGGGAACTTACGAACAGGGCAAAAGATGGGCAACTTTGCGATGAAAGACTTGCTCATCAATGACGGTCTCACCGATGTGTATAACCAATATCATATGGGCGTCACCGCAGAAAACGTTGCTAAAAAAATGGATATCACTCGCGAGCAACAAGATCAGTTTGCCCTACACAGCCAGCAAAAAGCGGTTGCAGCGATAGAAGCCGGTCGCTTTAAAAGCGAGATCACTCCCATTGAGATTAAGCAGCGTAAGCAGACCATTACCTTTGACACCGATGAGTATCCTAAAGAAGACGTAACCCTTGAGGGGCTGGGAAAATTACGTCCCGCCTTTGATAAAGAAGGCTCGGTGACCGCGGGTAATGCATCAGGCATCAACGATGGTGCGAGTGCGGTGATCTTAGCCTCCGAATCGGCAGTCAATAAACATGGGCTCACCCCATTAGCAGAAGTAAGTGCCTATTCACAGCACGGAGTTGATCCTAGCGTCATGGGGTTAGGCCCCGTGGGTGCGGTGAACACCGCACTCGATAAAGCCAACCTCACTCTCGATAATATTGATTTGTTTGAACTCAACGAGGCATTTGCTGCGCAAGCACTCGGGGTGGTTCACCAACTAGCTGAGCACCACAAGACGACGCCCGATGCCATCTTGGCACGTGCTAACGTCAATGGCGGAGCAATTGCACTTGGCCACCCGCTTGGTGCATCCGGCAACCGAATTGTTGTGACCTTGCTACACGAGCTTGCGCGAAGAGGCGAAACCTATGGCGTTGCTTCTTTGTGTATTGGCGGCGGTATGGGTACGGCTTTAGTAATTAAGCGTACACAAGTATAAACGGACACTTGCGACCTTGGGGAAAATCCCCAGAACAACACTATCAGGAGATACACCATGTACACAGATATGTTTAAAGCGTTTTCTGAGCAATCTGAAAAAGCCCTGGCTCCCTACGTTAATTTTAACAAGCTGGTAGCCAAAAACGTCGAAACACTCACCGAACTGCAAATGAACGCGATGCGCACATACAGCTCGCTCGGTCTTGAGCAGATGAAAGCTGCCAGCGAAGTCAAAGATGTCACCAGCATGACATCATTTAGTAGCCAGCAACTGGCAGCATTGACCAAACTGTCTCAGCAAATGATGGATGACAGCACCAAACTGCAAAACATCGCTAAAGAGTTCAAAGAAGATATCGACAAAATCACGGCTGAAAACATGAAAGCCGGCACCCCAGCATAAAGGCAGGGTTACTGCACTATCGCCTGCTACTCACCGTAGCAGGCCTTTATAGTGCTTTTCCGATCAAGAGGGCAACATTATGTTTCATCACTTCTTTTCGGACTACCTTGCCAGGCTGCAAGAACAAAACCAGCAATGGTGGCAGGATCTTGAGCAGGGCAAGGCAGCCGTAGACACACCGTTTAATCAAGCCATGCAGGAAGTCAGCCTGCAAGACACTGCTCAATTGCTGGAAGGCGCGGCTCAACAACCCGCTGCACTTCTACAAGTACAGATGCAGTGGTGGGAACAACAAATGCAAATCTGGCAGAACGCCATGCTCGCCCGTGATAACACGGACGAAGTGATCAGCGAAGGTAGCGACGATAAACGTTTCAAGGACAAGGCGTGGCAAGAAGATGTCCTCTATAACTTTATCAAGCAATCGTATCTGTTATTTGGACGTACCTACATGGAAACCATTGAGGCCATTGAAGGACTCGATGATAAAACCCGTGAGCGCCTTTCTTTTTTCTCTCGCCAAGCCATTAATGCCATGGCCCCCAGCAACTACATCGCGACCAACCCAGAGTTGTTAAAAATGACGCTGGAATCAAAAGGTGAGAACTTGCTGCGTGGCATGGAGCAGTTAAAGCAAGACATGGAGTCAAGCGCCGACATCCTAAAAGTACGCATGACCAATAATAACGCTTTCCGCGTTGGCGATGACGTTGCTAACACCCCAGGAGACGTGGTGTATAAAAATGACCTGTTTGAGCTTATTCAATACCGCCCGGTCACCGAAAACGTCCATGCCACACCTGTGTTAGTGGTGCCGCCTTTTATCAATAAATATTACATTCTCGATTTGCGCGAGAAAAACTCACTGGTTCGTTGGTTAGTAGAACAGGGACACACCGTCTTCTTGATGTCATGGCGCAATCCATCTGCTGAGCAAGCTGATATTGGCTTTGAAGACTATGTCACGCAAGGGACAGTAAAAGCCGTCAGTGCGATTGAAGATATCACCGGCCAATCACAGATTAATGGTGTCGGCTATTGTATTGGTGGAACCGTATTAGCGTGCACCATTGCCTACTACTCTGCCAAACGCATGAAAGCGCGTATTAAGTCGGCAAGTTTCTTTACTACCTTACTCGATTTCTCACAGCCTGGTGAAATTGGCGCTTACATCAATGATAGTCTCATCCGAGCCATAGAAGCGCAGAATACTGCTCGCGGTTATATGGATGGGCGATCGCTGAGTGTGACCTTTAGCTTGTTGCGGGAAAATAGCCTTTATTGGAACTACTACATCGAGAACTATCTGAAAGGGAATAGCCCAGTCGACTTTGATTTGCTGTATTGGAACAGTGACAGTACCAACGTGGCAGCTAAAACCCATAATTTTATCCTGCGCGATTTATACCTCGAAAATAAGCTGGTGCAAGATAAGGGCGTTAAAGTCGGTGGTGTATGGATTGATCTCAATAAAATCAAAGTTCCCAGTTATTTTATTTCCACTAAAGAAGACCATATTGCTCTGTGGCAAGGCACGTACCGTGGTGCGCTCAATGTCGGCGGCAATAAAACCTTCGTATTAGGTGAGTCCGGCCATATTGCAGGGATTGTTAATCATCCAGTGAAGAAAAAATACGGCTTTTGGACCAATGACCACCTCGCAGATACGGCAGAGGAGTGGCTGGAAGGCGCGTCTCACCAGACTGGATCATGGTGGACACATTGGGAAAAATGGTTACGAAGTTATAGTCCCGACGAACAAGTTGAGCCCTACCCAACGGGATCAGACAGCTACCCTGTACTTTATGCTGCACCAGGTGAATATGTACGCCAGGTACTGCCGGTTAAATCGGACGTTGAGCCGAAATCAGCCGAATCTGAACCGGTAAAAGAAGAGGCTTAATCAACCGTCCCACAAAAATGGCGCCCCGACAGATCAGGCTGGGGCGTCACTTTCTAATCTTCGCGCCGCTGATCAGTGGCGATTAACTTTTGTAAAATACGTGAGACCGCGACAAATCCAAAGCTTGCTGTCACCATGGTTGCGGCGCCAAACCCACTGGCACAATCCATCCGTTTCGGGCCTTCTGCCGATGATTTACTCTCACACACACTACCATCCGGTTGCGGATATTTGAGCTGCTCGGTGGAGTAAACACAGTCAATCCCGAACTTGCGTCCTTTCGTCTTGGTAAAACCATAAAAGCGACGCAAATTATTGCGTAGCTTGGCCGCCAAGGGGTCTTGAATGGTTTTGGTGAGATCCGCCACCTGGATTTGCGTCGGGTCAATCTGCCCACCCGCGCCCCCGACGGTAATAACTTTGATTTTGTGCCGCTTGCAGTGTGCCAATAATGCGGTTTTGGGCTTAATGCTATCGATCGCATCAAGCACATAATCAAAGCGCTTATCGATATACTCAGCAATATTATCCGGTGAGATAAAATCATCAATCACAGTGACTTGGCATTCCGGGTTAATCGCTGCCACGCGTTCAGCCATTACCTCACTTTTGCTTTGACCGATGGTATCTTTCAGCGCGTGAATTTGTCGGTTGGTGTTGGTGACACACACGTCATCCATATCAATAAGGGTGATCGCCCCAATCCCTGTGCGAGCCAGCGATTCCACTGCCCACGATCCCACGCCACCAATACCGATGACACAAATATGGCTTTGGTGAAACACCTCTAGCGCACGGCGTCCATACAAACGAGCCGTACCGCCAAAACGTTGCAGATAGGATTCTGATAGGGGATGTGTCATAACTATTGTCTTCGTTGATCGCGCTGACAGGCGTTATACCGACTTGCTGATAGGATGTCTAGCCACATCCACCTTGAGGGCGTCACACAGCCAGTTGATCACATGCATGACAGCGGGTGAACGCTGCTTATACCGCGCACTATAAAGGTAGTAGCCATAGCCGCTGTCTATGCTTAACCCCAAGGGATTTACAATCTGATCGTTTGACAGGGCGGCTGAGGCCATAAAGGTGGGGATCAACGCCATGCCCATACCCTGTTTCACGCCTTCAAGCGCCATAAAAAAGTGCTCAAAGCCTGCGCCATATTGCGGATTACTGTCAGCCAGCCCAAATTGTTGCCAAAACTGCTCCCACAGTGAAGGGCGCGTCAAATGAGATAAAACCGGCACCTCCGATAACAACGCTGTTCGCTCGAGTGGCTCTGGAAGTAGTGTCGCTGATGCCAATAACGACAAATGCTCGTTGACCAAGCATCTGCCTTGCGCGCCTGCCTGCTGATGAGGCTGACAGCGGATTAAAATATCCAGTTCACTTTCTTTCCCTTGGGGCACATAGTCACTGGCACTGACCACCACAGAAATATCAGGATGCTGCGATTTAAATTCAGGCAGCTGAGGAATTAACCAAAGGCTAGCAAACGAAGGCGGCACCAATAAGCTGACAGACTCTTGCCTTGCACTTTGCTGGCGCGCTTGCGCCGTGGCATTGGCGATATCATTGACGCTGGCCGATATCACATTTAAATAAGAGTCACCGACTCGGTTGAGTCTTACTCCCCCTGCGTGTCGCTCAAAGAGTGGTTGACCAATCCCTTCTTCAAGCTGCTGTATTTGCTTGCTCACCGTACTTTGGCTGACATGCAACACCTTGGCAGCTTCGGAAAAGCTCCCCGCCTGAGCCACCGCAATCAATGTTTGAAGCGAACGCATCGACGGCAAACGCACATTCATCATCTCATTCCTTTTTTGCATACCTGGTGAAAATATATCCTTTGCGGTTTAAAACACAAGTTCACCATACTGAGTTATCACGCTTGCATTGAGGCCCTCGTATGAGTCATGTCTTTCACCGTCACTGTCATCATCTTCCCCCTACCATTGCCAGTGGTAATGGGATGTACTTAATCGACACTCAAGGTAACGAGTATCTCGATGCATGCGGAGGCGCAGCCGTCTCTTGCCTTGGGCACAACCACCCTGCCGTATTGGACGCTATCCACCGTCAGCTTGATGCGATTCCCTATGCGCATACCGGCTTTTTTACCTCAGAAAGCAGTGAAGCGCTCGCCAAGATGTTGGCCGATCTTGCACCTCCCTCGATAAATCACGCCTATTTAGTCAGTGGTGGATCGGAAGCGATGGAAACCGCGCTAAAACTCGCTCGCCAGTACTGGGTGGAAGTCGGTGAACCCCAACGACAACATTTTATCGCACGCCGCCAAAGCTACCATGGTAATACTCTCGGGGCGCTATCCGTGGGTGGCAACGCATGGCGACGCGCCCCCTTTGCCCCGTTGTTGATGGATACCAGTTTGATTGCCCCTTGTTACGCCTATCGCGATCAACGTCCCGATGAGACCGCTTACGAGTATGGTCAGCGGGTGGCCAACGAGCTTGAAGCCATGCTGTTAGAAAAAGGGCCGGAAACCGTCATTGGGTTTATCGCAGAACCTGTGGTGGGCGCGACAGCCGGTGCATTGACTGCGGAAGCGGGATATTTTTCTCGTATTCGCGCAATTTGCGATCAGTACAATATTTTGCTGATCCTCGATGAAGTCATGTGCGGCACGGGGCGCACCGGTCGCTTTTTCGCTTTTGAACATGAAGGCGTCGTTCCGGATATTGTCGCCATCGCTAAAGGACTGGCTGCTGGTTATCAGCCCATTGGCGCCACCTTGGTCTCGGATCATCTCTATGAAGCAATTGCATCTGGGTCAGGCTTTTTCCAACATGGCCACACCTTCATGGCTCACCCAACGGCATGTGCCGCTGCCTTAGCAACACTCACCACACTTGAGCAAGAAGGATTAGTTGACGCCGCTGAGCAGCAAGGAAAGACGCTTAAATCGGCGTTACACCATCAGTTTGATTCTCACCCTTTTGTCGGAGACATTCGCGGACGTGGGCTATTTTTAGCGTTGGAGCTGGTGGCAAACAAAACCAGCAAGCGTCCCTTCTCGCCTGAACTTACGCTCCATCAAACGATAAAAAAAACCGCCATGCATAACGGACTCATGTGCTATCCCATGGGCGGTACCATTGATGGTAAGCAGGGGCATCACATCTTACTCGCACCGCCCTATATCATTGAATCAACTCATATCGCGGCCATTACCGACAAGCTAGCACTGACATTAGAGATGTGCTTGCCTTACCAATAACGACAGATTCAGAAGCGAGGGAAAAGAATGCGAGACGCAAGGACGATCATGGTTGCCCCCAATGGTGCGCACTTACAGCCCGTGCACCATCCGCGTGTGCCTGTCACCGGCGAACAGCTTATTCACTGCCTACACGAATGCGCCGAGGCAGGCGCAACCATGGCCCACATCCACGCCCGCGATCAACAGGGAGCCCATAGCCTTGATCCCGCGCTAAACCAAGCGCTATATCAGCAAGTGATGGATGCCGTCGGCGATCGCATGGTGATTCAACTCACCACCGAAGCTGTAGGCCGCTATTCCCCCCAGCAACAAATGGCGCTGATTAAAGCCGTCAAACCCGAAGCCGCTTCCTTTGCGCTACGAGAGCTTATCCCTGATCATCAGCCTCCAAGCAAAGCGGTAACAGATTTTTTTGCTTGGACGGTTGAAGCTCGGATCTATAGTCAGTTTATTCTCTATCACCCCAGAGAACTGGCACGCTACTACACGCTGCGCGAACAAGGTATTTTACCCTCACGAGGTCATCACTTGCTTTTTGTTGCAGGGCAAGATCGGACTCCACCCCGAGGTATGCCCGAAGATGTCGCCGCCATGTATCATGCGCTTCACGCCGATGGCACTATTCCTTGGTCTGTCTGCGCATTTGGATGTCATGAAAGTCGCTGTTTAACGACAGCCGCGACACTGGGCGGTGACGTTCGAATCGGCTTTGAAAACAACACCCAACACATCGATCAAAGCCAAGCACACGATAACGCATCACAGATCACAAATTTGCGCAACACACTGGAAAACCTGGGATATTGTACTAAACCTGTACAAGCACTAAGACAAACCATGACCCAATCGTTTTAACCCAATACTATTGCTTGCAAATATTGTTAAAAGATTGAAAAAATAGCGCGATGACACTTTTTTGTCATATTTACATCGAGTGTCATACCATCTTCGAGGGTGCGCCCGGATAGCAACCTCTAACTTAAAAAGGAATCTTAAGCATGAAAGCGATGAAACCGACTCTGATTGCGCTCAGCTTTTCCGCTGCACTAGGAACCGCAGCAACGGCTCAAGCCAATCAGTTTGTAACCATTGGTACTGGCGGTGTGACGGGTGTTTATTACCCGACGGGCGGTGCAATTTGTCGTCTGGTTAACAAAAGTAAAGATGACCACGGCATTCGCTGCTCTGTAGAGAGTACAGGCGGTTCTATCTACAACATCAATACCATTCGTGCTGGCGAGCTCGATATGGGGATCGCACAATCCGACTGGCAATATCATGCCTACAAAGGCACCAGCAAGTTTGAAGATCAAGGCGAATTTAAAGATCTGCGCGCGGTTTTCTCTATCCACCCAGAACCTTTTACCGTGGTCGCTCGTGCTGATGCAAACGTAAAAACCTTTGATGACCTCGAAGGCAAGCGCGTTAACATTGGTAACCCAGGGTCAGGTCAGCGTGGCACCATCGAAGTATTGATGGATCAAATGGGTTGGGACATGGATAAGTTCGGCCAAATTTCCGAGCTGAAAGCGTCTGAGCAATCAAAAGCCCTCTGTGACAATAAAATTGACGCCATGGTTTATGCCGTAGGCCACCCGAGTGGTGCGATCCAAGAGGCAACGACTGCGTGTGATAGCGTATTGGTTGAAGTCGCTAACGATGCGGCTAAACAGTTGATCAGCGAGCGCGATTATTATCGTCAAGCGATATTGCCAGGTGGTATGTACCGGGGTAACGATAATGATGTGACGACCTTTGGTGTGGGTGCTACGTTTGTATCCTCAAGCCAAGTCTCTGAAGACGTCATTTACAACGTCGTGAAAGCGGTGTTTGAGAACTTCGATGATTTCCGTCGCTTACATCCAGCCTTTGCCAACTTGAAGAAAGAAGAAATGGTAAAAGATGGTCTGTCTGCTCCCCTGCACCCAGGCGCAACACGCTACTATCGTGAAGCGGGTTTGATTGAGTAATTATACTTCGTTGGCTTAAATGCAAAAGCGAGCGTCAAACGCTCGCTTTTTTATTGCTTCAAGGATGAGTCTTAATCTTAGCCGTTAGGGCTGATTCACCATTTGTGGCGCTAACGGTTCCAGTTTCCAAACCCGACCAAAGTGTTTGTAATGACCGGCTTGCTCGCCTGCTTTATTACCCATGCCATGGTATAAATCCAGGTGATTTTCTTTCACTGCCCCACCGGTATCCAACGCCATTAAAAGCTTGAGCACATGCTCTCCCGTCCATTTACCCTGGTCATCAAGCTGTGGCACTTCAGCAAGTAATACACTGCCCATAGGTAAGTAACGTCGATCCGCCGCCACAGAGGCGCCCGCTTTTAACGGGATCCCCGCCGTCCCACTGACAGGATCCGCCGCTTTGGGCGTAAAGAACACATACGACGGGTTGTGTTCCAGTAAGGTCCGAACCTCTTCTTCATCGTGCGCCGCGACCCAATCTTGAATCGCCCGTAACGACATATCCTCTCTGGCTACCTCACCATTTTCAATTAATACCTTACCAATACTGACGTACGGATGACCGTTTTTACCACCGTAGGCAAAATACTCGAGCTGATCATTGTCACCAAAATGGACAAAACCACTGCCCTGCACTTCCATAATAAAGTTATCGATGCGAGATGCGCTGTAACCCAACTCCAAACCTAACCCTTCTAAAGCACCGTCATAAATCGCTTGACGATCAGGGCAGTCTTCATTACAAGGCGGTTTGGCATAAACTGGATAACGGAATAAGGCATCGGGTTGATGGCGCATTTCAATCACGGGTGAGAAATAACCGGTAAACATCACGTTACCGAAATCATCGCCACCGCCCATTTGGTTGACACTCAGGCCAAACTCAGCGAGCGTGTCCACATTGCCTCCTGCGTCCAGCCATGCCTGCAAGCGCTGGTATACCGCTTGATGCTTGACCACTAACGAGGGAGATTTTGCTTCTACTTCTGCAAGCTGCTCCTGAAATAAACTAAAGTCGCGCGGACTTTCCGACACCACCTGAGATACTGGGGTTAAAATACGTTCAAACCGCCCATCTCGATACTGCTGACCACGATCAGTCGGCCTAACACACCCTGCGAGTACCGCCACACACGCCATCACGACTAACGCTTTTTTCACACCATCATCCAATCAGTTAGTTTGTAGCGCTAAGGCTCGCAAAAAGCGATGAATTTGGCAATCACTTATCATTATCAGACTGTAAATGCCTGCAAAATAATACAGTTCAATTGTGATGTCATTCAGATTATCCTAGTAACTGCTTGGTCATTCATCAAACTGTCATATAATTGTTATGTACTATGCATGAAACAAAAATGCATAGAAAATGCAACAAAAAAGGAGTAATGATTACCATGGACTTGAAAGTTGGGCGTTCGACGTTACTTGATAGCGATGCGGTGGAATATCAATGGATCCGCATGATGGCCAGTGAAGGTTGTACCCATAATGTGATCAATACCAGTATTCAGCGTTGCCTAGGTGGCGACTCGGAAACTGCCGATCTTTTACGCCGAGTAGCCACCAAGCAATGCTCGGTCAATGAGTTATTGTCGACAATAGAGTCTGTGAAATATTAATCACGATCTGAGCACTCTGCATCCTTGTGCCTACTCGGAGAGTTTCTGGGCGTCCCTACTTGTGCCGTCGTAACCTAATAACTCCATTGGATGCCAACATCTAGTCGTCTTTCGCAAAAAAAGACGTGTAATGCGCGGGCGATAAGCGTTCTAAGGTACTTTTGTTTTCGACACGATACACGTACGTTTGCGTACCAATCGAATAACTTAGCTTATCACCATCAAACTGATAACTCGTCGTAACCCGGCTGCCATTGGTATAGATACCGTCTTTGCGGACTTCAAAACGATCAGCTGCATAGGGCGCGACCTCTGTTTCAACCCATTCGCCATACAAATCGGTTTGCGTCACGTCAGGCGCAAAAATTGCAGGCTGGGTCGCCACTAAAAATCCCGTTCCACCAAATAATATAAATAGAACTAATAGAACCACTTGTTTCGTTTTTCGCACGCGCTTACCCCTCAGTGCTTTTTATTCCAGCATAACTGACTCATCACTTTACTTTAGACGCTGAACGCCAGATTGTGATCTCGCTTCATCGGCCAACATCGAGTATGGGAGCTAATTCTTATCGTTTCACATGCGCACTGACACCGCACAGGACTTGACACTCAGACCTAAAAAAGAATAAAAAGGCATATAAAGTGAATAAATAAACGGATATGCGCGTGAAGATAAGAAGTACCGCACTGGTTAAAGGATTTCGCCAATCTGCACCTTATGTAAATGCTCACCGAGATAAAACCGCGGTAATCATGCTGGGTGGCGAGGCGATGGCGGATGAGAACTTTAAAAATATCGTCAATGATGTCGCGCTACTCAATAGCCTTGGCATGAAGCTAGTCTTGGTGTTTGGTGCCCGCCCGCAAATCAATCGCGCGCTCAATCAGTACGGACTGGAAACGCCTTATCACAAAGGAATACGCATCACCGACAGCCACGCGCTTGAAGTGGTCAAACAAGCCGCCGGCCAAGTGCAGCTCGACATCACCGCGCGTTTATCCATGGGGCTTAACAACACCCCAATGGCGGGTGCTCAGATTAATGTGATCAGTGGCAATTTTGTTATCGCGCAGCCGCTGGGTGTCGACGAGGGGATTGATTATTGTCACAGTGGCAAAATTCGCCGTATTGATACCGACGGTATTCAACGCCAACTGGATCAAAACGCGATTGTGCTGATGGGGCCGGTAGCCAGCTCAGTAACGGGAGAATGCTTTAATCTCACCTCCGAGGAAGTGGCGACTCAGGTCGCGATTCGATTACGCGCAGACAAGCTCATCGGTTTTTGCTCCGAGCAAGGGGTGTTGAATCAAAACAATGAGGTGATTTCTGAGTTACTGCCCACCCAAGCCCAGCCACTTCTAGAGGTGAGAGAAGCCGCTGGCGATACTGGCTCTGGCACTAGTCGCTTTTTACGGGGCGCAATTGCTGCGTGCCGCGCGGGAGTCACTCGCAGTCATTTGATTAGCTATAAAAAAGACGGCGCCTTGATCCAAGAGCTGTTCTCGATTGAAGGGATCGGCACCCAGATCGTGATGGAGCGTGCCGAAAAAGTGCGCCAAGCTGAGATTGACGATATCGGTGGGATCTTGGATTTAATCCGACCGTTGGAGCAACAAGGGATCCTGGTGCGCCGCTCGCGAGAACAATTGGAGCAAGAAATCCCACGCTTTACCATCATCGAACGGGATGGGTTAGTGATAGGCTGCGCCGCACTCTATCCGTTTAGTGACGCGCGCACCGGCGAGATGGCATGTGTCGCCATTCATCCAGACTATCGTGATGGCGACCGCGGCGTCATGCTCCTCAATCACCTCAAGCAACGCGCCAAAGCCAAAGGGCTTGAAACGATTTTTGTGCTCACCACCCACAGTTTGCATTGGTTTCTGGAGCAAGGCTTTTTGCTTTCCGATGTCTCGGCGCTCCCCAACACCCGCCAAGAGCTGTACAACTATCAGCGCCGGTCTAAGGTACTAACCTTAGCGCTTTAGCTGACCTCGCCATTATAAGGGCGCCAACAAGGCATCCGGCAAACCACTATACCTTGCGGTGCGTGCGCCCACACCGTGGCGTAGCACCGGCCAAGACGCGTAAAGATCAAGCTGGTTCTTCGCCCGCGTGATGCCGGTGTAAATCAGCTCGCGGGTGATCACCGGTGAAATGGTGGGCGGACATACCAGCACTGTGTGCGCAAACTCCGAGCCCTGTGATTTATGCACCGTCATCGCAAACGCGGTTTGATGGGCGGGCAGACGGCTGGCAAGCAAATAGCGCACCTCGCCATCGTGGGTTTCAAACGCCACGCGGGTGATCCCCTCATGCTGCACCGCAATGCCAATATCACCGTTATACAACCCTAGGGCATGGTCGTTTTGCAAAATCATGATCGGCCGACCGTGATACCAAGTATCACGCTCTTTGGCGATCAATCCCGCCGACGCCAAGTGCTGCTCAATGGCTTGGTTGAGGCCAGCGACACCAAATGGGCCTTCGGTCAATGCACACAACAAACGAAATTGGCTAAAGGCACTCAGCACGTCCGCCATCGATGGCGGGTTTTCGAGCGTCGCATTATCGAGTGTTGTTAAGTAATCGCGATATCCTGTCACCGCTTGTTGCATCAGGGTCTGATAACTGTCATCACTCAGCACATGGTGGGTAATATCGCCATAGCCGCGTTTTAACACCGCCCCCACCTCGGCCATCTCTCCTCGGTTCACCGCAAAGGCGAGCTGGCCAATGCCGGATTGAGCATCAAAACGATAACTTTTGCGCAGCAGACACAGGGCACTGGCGATCGCTGGCGCATGTGGGTTTTCGGGTACATCAAAGCCTGTTAGCTGGCTTAAACGCGCTGCTTGCGCCGCTGGATAGCCCGCCTCGGCGTACTGACAAATATCGCCAAGCACCGCCCCCGCTTCCACAGAGGCAAGCTGATCTTTATCCCCGAGCAAAATAATGCGTGTTGAGGGCGCCAAGGCATCGAATAACTGCGCCATCAAGGGCAAGTCCACCATCGAGGCTTCATCGACAATCAACACATCCGCATGCACGGGATTATTTTTATGATGGCGAAACGCGACTCGCTGCGGAATCGCCCCTAATAATCGGTGAATGGTACTGGCTTGGGTCGGCAGCGCCGCTTTCACGTCATGATCAACAGGCAAGGCGGCAATCGCCCGTCCCAGTGATTCGGTCAATCGGTTGGCCGCTTTACCGGTCGGGGCGACCAACTTGATAGTGAGCGCTGCAGACGTTGTGCGCTCGGCGTGGTGTGACGCCACCAGCGCCGCTAACAAACGGGCGACGGTGGTGGTTTTACCCGTGCCCGGGCCCCCTGAAATCACGGCAAAAGGCTGGGTCAACGCGGTGGCTGCCGCCACTTTTTGCCAGTCTATCTCTGCCTGTGAGGCGGCAAATAAATTATCTAGGGTTTGTCTGGCCTCATCCGGTACCGGCAGCGCCGTCAAACGCTGGCGAATATGCCCGGCCACTTGCTGCTCGGCATGCCAGTAACGATGCAAATACAGTCGGTGTCCCGCAAGCACCAAGGGCGTCGCCTGCGTACCATCGGACACGACTGAGGCCTGCGCCAATTGCTCGCTTGGCGCTTGGCTATCAATGTGCGCCAATAAAGGCTGCCAAGCGACATCACTGGGTGGCTGCCACTGGTGCAAATCAAGGCAGACATGGCCTTTGCCCACTTCGCGACTCAGCAGCGCCGCCCATACCGTGATAGCAGCCTTATCTAATTGGGTGTCTTCTTCGCCCATCAAACAAGCAAATTGCACATCAATCGCTCGCAATTCCCCGCGCTGGTAAAGTGCCATTAATGCTTGTTTCATAACGACTCTCCAGCAAACAGGTTGTCCAAGGCGTCAATCAGTGCCTTATCGGGACGGTGCGCGAATACACCGGTTTCGCCGCTATCGCTGGTGCCCCGTAAAAAGAAATAAAACACGCCTCCCACATGGGTGTCGTAATCATAATCAGGGATCCGCTGGCGCAAAAAGCGGTGCAGCGCCAAGGTATAGATCTGATACTGAAAGTCGTATCGGTGCGCGATCATCGCCTCTTTGAGCGCCTCAGGATGGTAATCGGCCACACTGTCCCCTAAATGGTTCGACTTCCAATCCAGCACGTAATACTTGCCATCGGCGCGGAAGGTTAAATCGATAAAACCTTTTAACATCCCGCGCGCCGTCTCAAAGGAGAGCTGGCCAGCACGCGCTGACAGTGCATCATATCGCGCGGCGAGTCGGTTCAGTCGCTGGCAGTCGAGTGCGGCCAAAGGCATCACGAACTCCATCTCCGTTAACCGACTGGCGTTGTCAATTTGGTTCAGCATCAGCCCTTGTTCATTGAGCGGGTGTTTCAATACCTGTGTCATCCACTGCTGCAATATCAGGCACCACTGCAGGTCATAGTTTTCCAAGCTAAGGTGATGGGTAATAAGCTCAGCGACCTCTTCACTCATCAAATCAGCGGTAAAGTCCACCTCTTCAAACAAGGTATGTAAAAAGGTACCGGCTCGCGCGCCTTTGGGAAACGCAAAAACCGACCAAGGATCCACCGCCACATCCGCCGTCTCCTCATCGGCGAGGTCATCGTCCGCGTCCAAGTCGTAACTGGCTAATGTGGGCAAGGCGCTGACATGATGGCTATGTTTTAACAGCCCTGAGTAACTGGTTAGCCGCCACTGACGGTCAATCTTTCCGTCAAACTGACGCGCGGTTAGCGCCTCGTGGGCGCCCGTTTCAGGGGTATAACGGCTATCATCCGGCTCCGGTGGCGCAACCACAGCCACCGCATCGCTCGCGCTCGCCAACCCAGCTAAACTCTCGGCCAGCAGGCTAGCATCACCGACTTCTCCATGCTGGAGCAAATAACCGAGGGCCGTTAAGTGCAAGGCCGAGTCTTTTTGCCGACTGTTACCTTGTTTAAGGGGCGCACAGCCGATAAAACACCCATACACGGCGCGCGTCACCGCCACATACAGCAAGCGGATATCTTCAGCCAACCGCTCTTTTTCAGCGCGTTCTTTGCCCTCATCGACATTATCCAACGCCAGTACCGGCTGATACTGTTCATCATGATAAAAAGGTTGGCTGCTTTCGCGATACTGACAAGCAAACGGCAAGTAAACCAAATCGTACTCCAAGCCTTTCGATTTGTGGATGGTGACGATTTGCACCAAATCACGCTCCGACTCCAACCGCACCTGCTGCTCTTCCGATTGTTGAGCTGGCTCGGCCATCCGCTCTTGTAGCCAGCGGATCAGCGCGTGGGGGTTGTCCAATTGCTGGCTGGCACTTTGCAGCAACTCCGCAATATGCAAAAAGTCGGTCACACAGCGCTCGCCTTGCGGCATCGCCAACCAGTTTTCTGCCACTTGGCGGGCACTGGCGACTTGGCGCAGCATCGGCATCACCCCACGGCGCTGCCAGGTGTCACGGTAATGGCTAAAGGCCACCACCTCTTGCTCCCATAAGGCTTCGTCTTGATTGAGTAATGCCAGCTGCTCGGCGGTCAGGCCAAATAAGGGGCTGGCTAGCGCCGCCCGCAACTTACGCTCGTTTTCAGGCTGCATCACCGCCACTAAAATGCGCTCAATATCGCTGGCGACGGGGCTGGCGAACACATTATCACGGTTAGAAAGATAGACAGACGCCACGCCTTTTTCGGCCAGCGCTTGCTTGACCAGCTGTGCCTCGCGGCCGGTGCGCACCAACACGGCGATATTGTGCGGCTGAATCGCGCCTTGGCCGGAAGGCGTTTGTAGATAACTATTGCCCGCCACCGATTGGTTGAGCACTTGCGTGATATGCTGTGCGGTACTCACAGCTAAGGTCTGTTCAAAATCTTGCTTGCCACATAATTCATCCGGGCTGTGATGCCAAAAGGTGAGCGCGGGCTGCTCGTTTCCCTCCACCACCAGCGCCTTTTGTTTGGCGCTAGGCGAAGAGGCTACCTCTAAAAAGGGAATACTGTCTTGATAAACAAACGGTGCCTTCGCACGTGAGAACAAGGCATTGACTCCGCGTACCATGCCATCTGTCGAGCGCCAGTTGGTGGCAAGGTTATAGTGATCACTCACCTGCGCACGGGCATGAATATAGGTGAAGATATCGGCGCCACGAAAGGCATAAATCGCCTGTTTAGGATCGCCAATCATCATTAAACCGGTGCGCTCCCCCTCTTCCTCTGTGTCTGTGTCTGTGTCTGTCTCTGCGTCTGCGTCTGCGAATACAGGGGCATCGTCCGCCACTGGCGGCTGATAGACAGTGCTAAAAATCTGATATTGCAGCGGGTCGGTGTCTTGGAATTCATCAATCATTGCCACCGGATATAAGCTGCGAATACGCGCAACCAACTGGCCTTGGCTATCTTGGTCAAGTGCGCTGGCAAGTTGAGAAAGGAGATCGTCAAACGAGAGCCACCCTTGGCGGCGTTTTTCTTGGCGGAGCAGCTGCCGCACTTCTTTAATCGCCAGTGCAGTTAATCCCGGTTTTAACGTCGGCGGCTGATCAACCAATGCCTGAATCTGCTCAAATAGCGCTAGACTCGGTGGCTCAGCTTTACTCTTGTCCGCCAACGTCTGTTTGGCGAATTTTTCCAATTTGTCGGGCAACTGGTAATCAAGCGTCTCGGCATTGGCCCATTGTTCCATCGCATTCAGCCAGTTCGCCAGATGATCTTTGCGATAACTGCGGCCATCGAGTTTAGCGGCACTGAGCTGCTCGGTGATCTGCTCCCCCGCCTCGCGCCATGCTCGCTTTACCCCGTCAATTTTGGCTATCGCCGCTTGGTGTGCCGCCATGAGATCTTCGCCGAGATCAGGCGCCTTAACCGTGACAGCCGGTCCGGATAAATAGGGCGCAATCTCTTTTAATAAGGCCTCCGGCGCGGGCCAGTAGCTGCTCACCACACCGGCTAACGATTTTGGCAGCGGATAAAAACGACGACGCCAAAAATCGGCCGCCGCGCGCGCTTTGATCTGTCGCTCGTCGGTGACAAATTCATGACTGAACAGGCTACCCGACTCAAACGCATTTTGGGTCAGCATCCGCTGACAAAAACCGTGAATGGTATAAATGGCCGCTTCGTCCATCTGACGCTCGGCCTCTAACAGTCGCTGCGCCGCGGTTTTATGATCGCTTACCTCTGAAAGCAAAGGTCCAATGATAGGATCGTCACTCTCACCGCGCATAAAGGCAAAACGCGCCTCATGAATGCGACGTCGAATACGGTCTTTTAGCTCTTGGGTTGCCGCTTCGGTAAACGTCACCACCAGTATTTGCTCGACCCGACACGGCGCTGCGCGGCCATGCCCAAGCAACAATCGCAGGTACAAGCCAGCAATGGTAAACGTCTTACCGGTGCCGGCGGAAGCTTCGATTAATCGGACGCCATCGAGTGGCAAGGTGAGCGGGTTGAGGATCTGCGGTTCCATATCATTATTTCATCGCCTAGTCTGCCCGCTATTGTAGCAACCCCTTGGGGTAAAAAATATTCTAACCAAGGCCATCAATCTGCGCCGGTTAACATCACGATCAAAAAAGGCCAGCATCGCTGGCCTTGGTTCGTTTATTGAGACTCAACACTTACGACTGAAGCCAAACTGGGTTGGTCCATGCCGTGCTGCCGTCTTTGTCTTCCACTTCTAGGTTGATCCAACCTTCTGCATCCGCAGGAATAGGCAGTGATAGCTCAAGACGCTGTGTGCTCTCTTCAGGGTTAATGGTGATGCTGTTTAGCACCTCACCACCTTGGCCGATTAAGCGCACTTCTTTGAGGCCATCAGCGGCGACCACATTAATATCCCATTTATCACCTGCCTTGGCGGTTTCACCAAACATGATGTTTTGTGGATACAGGATTGGCCCCTGGGTGGCATAGCCGTGACCGGCTTTTAACGCTTTGGCAAAGGCGAGCGGCGTTAGCTCACCATCAACATTGGCCATCATACGAATACGCCCAGTGAGCTGGTTCCACGCATCATGGGTATCGGTGCCGGCTGTGAGGTACATGGCTTCGCCTTGATCCCAAAGCTTGTGCGCTTTTTCAAGGGTCGGCTCGTTATCGACACGTGCGTTAAGCTCCATCAGGTCGAAACGGTCAGTCTTACCGCCCGGCACCGCATCCTTAGCGATATTGGTGAAGTAGCCATAATCGTTATATGGATGGTTCATCGGCACCACTTCTGCACCCATCTCATGTGCAGCATCAATCAGAGTATGCACGTCATCAGTACCCGGATCGACCGTCAGCGCCGCGCCATTATCGATGGGGAATGGGTTCATGTGACCCCATGATGGCGAGATCTCAATCGATGGAATGAAAGGCACACCACGTTTCGCTGATAAGTCAGCAAATATTTTGTGATTAATGGTGGAGTCGTGATCACTGATAAAGGTCAGATCCAAGTCGGTTGCCAACTGGGCACGCACCACGATTTCTGGTGGGGTTACCCCTTCCAGCACATTGCCGTGGTGGTGTAAATCAGCCCCGTACCATTGGTGGCGATTCGGGAAGGTCACCTGTGGGATCTTAACCAACTGCTTGTTGGTTTTGCCCGATTCCAGCGTCACGTCCAAGGTTTGTGATTCAGCGGTAAAGCCTGCACCGGCGTTAATGCCCAGCTTATACTCACCGGGCGCTAGGTTTAGCTCGGCATGGCCGGCAGGCAGCAAGTCCGTGAAGAAGGTGCGTTTACCCAAGAATTCAACCGGTGGCGCTTGGCCTTCAATGATAGTCACACGTGCGTCTTTAGCCACGCCAGACACCGCTTCTTCTACGTTAAGCGCAAGGGTCGCAGGGCTTTTTAGCGAGGTGAAATTCAGTGTTTGCTCACTATCGGCACCCACGGTAATAGATTGCAGCTGGCTGTTGGCATGGCCGGTTGCCGTGCCATACACTTGGTATTTGCCTTCTGGCAATGCCATGCTGTACTGACCATCTTTAGCAAGCGTCCACGCGTAAGGGTGGCCGTCTTTCTCAATCATCACAATCGCATCGGCAGGCACGTTACCATTGTCGGCGCGAAGTTGGCCGGTAATAGTGCCCGTCGCTTCGCCATGACGTTCGGCTTCCGCTTTGACGATCGGCGCCATGTCACCGTTCGGAACAACCTGTAACTGAGACTCAAACGTACGGCTTTCACCGGCTTTGAGCGTGTGACCCAGATACATATCGCGACCGTTGTATTTAATGCGGTCAAAGTAAGGCGCGTGCAGTGCGAACGCCCAGTCACGGTCATACGCGACCATGCGATCGGCGAGGGCATTATCCGCCATCGCTTCTTCATTGCCTTCAAGCCCTGGTACCGCGAACTGATAACCCGTATCCGGCCAGATCGTGTGGCCAGATTCTAGTTCGAGATCATCCTCACCCTGGTTATTCATCACGGTTTTAAGAGCAATCGCGTCAGAGCCTGCAGCCAAGGTATACCAAGTCGTAATGTCGACTTTGTCGAAGTTACGGCTCACTTTGATCACTGCTTTTTCATCGCTGTCTTCAACAATATCAATCGACTTGCGCTCGTTCGGCCAGGCTGACCAGCTGTTGGGGATGAAATCTGCAAAAGCGACTCGGTCTAGATCAATTTTGCCATTTTTCACCGCCGCGAGGTCCACCAAGGTACCACGTGGCACGCCCCATGGTGGCGCAGACTCAACCGCCAATGCGAACGCGACATGCTCGTTTTTTACCGTGATGTCTTGGGCATGCGTTGCCTCGCCATCTGGGATTGCAGTCTTACCTTGAGTAATGCTGACTTCGGCGTGCGCTGAGGCACCCAGCAAAAGGCCAGAGACCAAGGTTGCCACTGCGCTTTTTGAGAATTTATGCATGAAGGCACTTCCTTTTTTTCATGGTTTGTTATGTGAATTTTCGATGACATTGTGCGTTAAGTTAATTACACGTTCAAATAAAAAACGGAACAAAGACCTCTATAAACAACACAAAAATGATGCCCTCTAATCATTAAATTAAAACTAAAATGCTGATTTTAATTACAATTAAAATACAACCCCGCATTAAAATGATCGTTTAAAAAATATTTAGACCCCAAATAGATTGACCCCTAACGAGC
>NZ_MUFG01000016.1:0-68700 GCF_001996065.1 Salinivibrio sp. MA351
CGTGGGCGTTGGATGATTGAGGGGAGCTGCTCCTAGTACGAGAGGACCGGAGTGGACGAACCGCTGGTGTTCGGGTTGTGTCGCCAGACGCATTGCCCGGTAGCTAAGTTCGGCACAGATAAGCGCTGAAAGCATCTAAGCGCGAAGCTGGCCCCGAGATGAGTCATCCCTAGAGCTTCGAGCTCTCTAAAGGGTTGTYSTAGACKASRACGTTGATAGGCAGGGTGTGTAAGCGCTGTGAGGCGTTGAGCTAACCTGTACTAATTGCCCGTGCGGCTTAACCATACAACACCCAAGAGGTTTTGGGTTGGACTCAAAATAAGCCAGTTGATTGTGGCGAGAACGAACAGCTTTCTAGATTAAGTGTTTTGACTGAAAAGTGAAGACACACCAAATTTTGCTTGGCGACCATAGCGCTTTGGACCCACCTGATTCCATGCCGAACTCAGTAGTGAAACGAAGCAGCGCCGATGGTAGTGTGGGGTCTCCCCATGTGAGAGTAGGACATCGCCAGGCTTTGATTATAAATTGCGCCTATTGCTTGTGATTTTTGATAGCTGCGATGCTCATGTATTGGCATACATTGTGCGTCTCGCTTCAAAACTCCCTGCGCATAGCTCGCAATTTAATCATCAAAGCGAATATGCGTAAGACTTTGATGAGTGAAATACGAAGCCCTGACCTAACGGTCGGGGCTTTTTTGTATTTGAGAGGTATACCAGTGCTGTAGCCTTGCGTCATCACATCCCCGCCAAACCGACATCATTTAATGTTAAATACGTGTAAGCCCTAAGCATTAGCCTAATGATTTAGGCTGTTTTGTTATGATCGGCGCCAGTACGTTCAACTCAAATCTATATCTTATTGATAAATATATTGTGATCCAATAAAGCCCCGTTTTGTGAACGGGGCTTTTTCTTTTCTATACTTTGTCTTTTCTATATTGCGTGATGGCTCGATTAGTCAATCTTACTGATTCGGCTTACACGTTCACCCGAAACGGTGCGCAGCTGCACAGGAGTGCTCACGTGAGGAGCGTTTGCCGCATCATAGGTTTGCCAGCTTGCGCCATTATCGGTTGAGTACTCAATGGCGAGTCCTGGGAACGGTGAATTCGCTTTTAGTTCGCCATTCTCTATCATCCCACCAGGAACAGGCAAACGGAAGCCAATGCCTTGTTGTTCCAATTGTGGGAACCAGTAGTTTGCTAACTGATTGGCAAAGAGGTTGTAATCCACTTTTCGCTGCGTTTGATTCGCCTCTTTCTCGTTTTGTGTGTTCGCTTCCCAATCAGCACGGTGCCAAGCACGTTCTGCCATGGCAAAGAGGCGAGGGAAGGTCATTGATTCAAACTGGCCATCGGAGCGAATGGTTTCACTCCAAACCGATGCTTGCAAACCGAGTACGTTTTCTGGACGCGTGAGCGTTTTCACTGTTGCGGCCTCGATGACCTCTTTTTTAGTAATTGGTGCGCCATTGCGTTTTGTGTTGGCATTAGCGTAGAGATCATCAGGCATAAAGCTAAACGTCTTACGGGTATCAGTAAAACGCGGTGCCCAATAGTAGCCACGCTCACTCGGATCTGGCTCGTAGGGATGGTCAAAATAGAGGTGTGTGGCTTGGTTATAGATAACGCCATAACCACTGTTAGCGAGGTTATAAGCTCGGTCGGCAACTCCCCATTCCCAGATATTTTGCCATGCATTGCCATATACCTGTTGATTGGTAAGTTGTGAGCGTGGATAGACCTGATTAGTGTGCATTAAGCCATCTTCCCAACCACCGAGATCCAGCTGATAGCGTTGGGTAATGTGTGAGATACGTTCGACAAAGTACTGACTTAAATCATCGACACTACTTACGCCTGTATCATTATTCGTTATAAAGGACTGACAAATGGGCGAGTCGGTCCATGCACCTGCGATTTCGTCACCACCAAAGTGGAATGTGCTGAGTGGCTGAACATCACGATGCGCATCAACTAAAGCGGAGACAACAGTATCGGCAAAGCGGTAGCTCGATTCCATACAAACATTGATGGCATTATCGGTGAACATTTGCACGGAAAGATACTGAGTATCGTCCTCAAAATCAGTCAGTAAATATTCCTTTGCTTTGGCTTCATCGCCTTGTGCCATGTACTTGTGATATCGCGCTTCCATCGCTTTGATGGCGGCGTGTGCGTGACCAGGCATGTCTACCTCAGGGATCACGGTAATATTGAGTGCATCCGCCTTACGCAAGATGGCTTGATAATCTTCCGTGGTGTAATACCCGTCTGATGCTTCTGTGCCGTCCGGTCCTGCGCCTAAGAAGGGCAATACACAGCGGGTTTCTGATAGATCATGACAGCGCTTGCTACCGACTTCGGCCAGCTCAGGGAGGGCTGGGATCTCAATGCGCCACGCTTCATCATCGCTGAGACGCAAGTGGAGTTTATTAAGCTTTAGTGCGGCCATCTGATCGAGTAATTTAAAAATGGCTTCTTTACTGCGAAAGTTGCGTGCCGCATCAACAGAAAGGCCTCGATAGGCAAATCGGGGCGCATCGGTCAGCGTCACCGCCTTGATGCTGTCGCCTGATTTGAGTTGTAGTAAACTTTGCGCGGCGTATAAGGCACCCGCCTCATCGGGAGCACCAATATCAATACGTTGCTGATCAGGCTGGACATCTAAACGATAGGCCTCATGCCATTGATCGCTGCCCTTGAGCGTCACTTTTTCCCAGCCAACATAGATAACGTTTTGGTTCGTCGGAACCCAGTCGCTCGCTGAGATACCAAGCTGATCGGCAAGCCACTTTGCTTGTGCTTGATAACCATTGTCATACACCACAGTCCAATCGCTGTTAATCGTGACATGGCCTTCTTTCTCAACGCGACTGGCCGGTGTTGGCAGTATTTTTCCTTGGATATCTTCCTGTGAAAGGTCGGCGTTGCGCGCGTATCGTTGCTGCGCGGAAAAAGGGTCATAGTGATCGATCAGTGCACCACCATAGCGTTTCCACTGTGCAGGGGAGTTAAATTCACCCACAAAGGTGAGTTCGTCATCCGGCTTGGTGGGCACCTGGCCATTTTTGTGGTTACTGGTACTGGCGATTAACGCGGTATGAGTGCCAGCTTCATCGTCTGACGCCAAATACCAGTTCGGCATAATATCGGATTTCGCTACTTGCCAATCAGAGGCATTAAAGCCAACCACTAATTGGTCACCGGGCGCAAGTGGAACAAAGGCATCAGTGGGTTCGAGTTTAAACAGATCGCCGTTAATATGAGAAACTTTAAGCTGATCAGTGTCGATCGATTTGATCATGCGGATATGACTGAAATAAATCGCCCAGCCAGCTTTGGGGAGTGTCTTGGCGCTTTGGTTAGTAAAGGCGACTTTGCCGGTGAAAGAGCGCCAGTCATCTTGCGTATTATCAATCACTTGGTATTGGACATCGAGACCATTACCTAGTGCATTAAGTTGAGATGAGGGCATTGCCCAAGCGGTGCTACATAAAGATGCACCGATCAATAGACCCAAAGCTGTTGGTTTTTGCATGCTATTCTCCAAACTTATTTTTCATTGTAAAAATAGTTAAAGAGACACTAGAGGATAGCGACAAAGAAGCCTAGTAATCTTATCGGCGAAGGTGTGTTTATGTCTTAGGACTCAAACTTATTCATGCGGTGAGCATAATGTTTACATTAAACTAGCGAGCAAGATCGCAGCAAGCAATCATGTGCTGCTGCGATACAAATTAACGGGGCAGTAGACAGCGCAACGCCAGTTGACTATCGACTAACTTGATACCGACGGCCAGCATCTCGTCACAGGCAGAGGATACGGTTTTAGCATTAATCCCTCGGCAAGCGGCAAGGTTAACGACAACGTCGAAACGACCCCGTTTTTTCAGTTGGATAGCGGTTGTTTTGACGCAGTAATCGGTTGCCAGCCCGCCCACTATCACTGTTTCGACATCTTGGCTATGTAGCCACTCAATTAATCCAGTACTGAGCTTTTCTTCAATATCATGAAAGCAAGCACCATACGGATGAAGATCGGGCTCGATGCCTTTCCAAACCACATAATGATATTCGGTCACTGCTGGCAATGCGTCAATCGTCTCAAACCCTTTCGTTCCGGGAACCGCGTGTTGCACCCAAGTCAGATCGGCGTTTTTATGCGGCAAAGGCTGGAGCATGTCAGCGGGGTCGTCGACCACCCAAATGGCGTTAGCAGGATGCGCATCTTTGGTCAAAACACGTACGTCAGCCAACGTTGCCTGCTCGTTGAGTGCCGGTCCGATGGTATCGCCTTCGGGGACGGGTAATTCGTCAGGACATAACGGCGTAAACGTGCGCTGTGCATCAACGTCAATGGCAGCTATTTTGGCCTGTTTCATTGCGGTTATCCCCTAAAGTATCTGATTGAGTATATGATCGGCCTTAACCCGCTTTATCCGTTTAAGTAGGCGTTTGACTGGCGCAGGATAATCCTCCATTTTTTCTATCTGCTTATAACTGCCAACCAGCTGTGTATGAGCCAAGATCGTATCTACCTCTTGCTGCTTCTGCGCCTCTAATTGCTGATGCTTATCATGAATTAATATGGCGTTTTCTAAGTCTAGCTTCCAGGCGCGCGGATTGAGGTTATTTCCCGTTAACAGCATATACTGGCGATCGACCCAAATGCCTTTCAAATGGAAGCTGTTGTCATCATGTTTCCAGATATGGATATTTAACTGACGTTTTGCAATCGCTGCTTCGTTGCGACGGGCAAAGTTGCGTAAGTTGACTTCATACAAATAAGGCAGAGCTGAAATCGTCTTAAATGGCGCCTCTGGTGGTGAGTAGAAATCGTTCGCGGTTTTATCTCCCACTATAATCCTCACGCTTACCCCTCGGCGAAGTGCGCGACGGATTTCGCGAACGACACTGCGTGGTGGATTAAAATAGGGCGTGCAAATGACTAATTCATCATGGGCACTGGCAATCAAATGACAGATATAGCGATTGAGCTTATTTTTCCGTTTACCTAACCCGACCATCGGGGTAAGTCCAACTTGGTCTTCACTAATCGGCTCATCTTGATATCGATAGCTGGCCTGCTGTAGCTGACCACGAAACTCACGAATGTTTGGCTTTAGTGCTTTGCTGTTGGGGCGGTCGGGCGAGGTGAGACAGTTGACGGCACTGTCGGCGATTAACGTGTTGACAATAAAGTCTGCCATGGTGTCGGCGAGTACTTTATTGGCGAGCACGTGATAACGGTCATAACGGTATCTATCATGTTGCGCTAAATAGACATCGTTTAAGCTGGCGCCGCTGTATATAACGGTGTTATCAAATACGAATCCTTTTAAGTGCAAAACGCCGAAGACTTCGCGGTTTCTAACTGGCACACCCAAGACCTCTATCTTATGTGGGTAGCGCTCTGCATAAGCTCGATATAGTCCTGCATTACCGTCCGACTGTTCAGCACCAATTAACCCTCGCTGTGCGCGATGCCAGTCGACTAATACTTTGATATCGAGGGCAGGGTTAGCTTGCTTTGCTTCGTAAAGCGCATCCAGAATGCTTCGTCCTGCTTCGTCGTCTTGTAAGTATAGAGCTACCAGATAAATACGTGATGTTGCTTTTTTTATTTCGCTAAGGAGCCGTTCTCTAAATGAGACCGCGTCTAATAAGGTTTCGAGATTTTCTGGCTGGTGCGCAATGGTGGGCAAGCGATCAATAAGCTGCCGGTTTGCGTTCGCTGAATCCATTATTACCTCTTTTTGTTCGACGGCCAGAGTCGAGCATTGATACTAAACCCTGAATGATACCAGAAATTGCGTCAAGCTACGGATCACCGCGCAATGGCTTTGTTGCTAATGTCACGCTTTGGGTGAGTATTCCATCGCCACTAAATCTTTGCCACTTTGACAATAACGGTGCAGGCGTGCAGCCAGATCATCGGGTAATACGTGATGATCGACAGGCGTAAAACCATGCTGCGCATACAAGGTAGTCAGTGGACGGAAAGCCAAGCAAAAGCTAGGACGTTGACACAGTGTTTCTTGCACTGCGTCGAGTAAACGATGACTTAAACCTGTTCCTCGCAGATCAGGGTGTAGCAACATGCCTGTGAGTAACTGATACTCGAGACGTTGCTGAAAGCGTACCGCGCCACATAGTCCACTCGGGCCATCAATGACCCAAATACGTTCATCTTTCTTGGGTTTTCCGGGAGGATAGTGTGTTTTGTAGAACCGCGCTACCAGTGGGAACCGCAAGGGCTCTAGCGGGTGAATGTGATAATTATCCATAGCCTAATAGATGCGCAATACGAGCAGGACAGGTAGTATACCCATCAATGAGTTTTCTAACAGCGTAATGCAACGATGAAGTGGTTATCTGATGTGTCTTTGACACCCCATCATACGTTTGGTTTGCCCGCGCGCGCCCAAGCGATTGTAGAAGCACATTGTGTGCAAGACTTACAAGAGATTTGGCAAGCGTCTGATTATCACAACTCACCGAAGTTAGTGGTTGGTGAAGGCAGCAACCTGCTTTTTTGCCAAGACTTTGAGGGAGTGGTGGTCCTTAACCGCCTAAAGGGGATCACGATCGATAACCACGCTGACCATTACCTATTACATGTTGGCGCCGGAGAGCCTTGGCATGCGTTTGTTGCCTGGAGTATTGATAATGCGATGCCTGGGCTTGAGAACCTGGCATTAATTCCCGGCTGTGTGGGGGCGGCACCGATTCAAAATATTGGTGCCTATGGTGTCGAATTTGCCGAGCGTTGCGCTTACGTCGATATCTATCATCCTGACACGGGCAATCAACGTCGTCTGTCTTGCGATGAATGTCAGTTTGGTTACCGCGATTCGATTTTTAAAACCCCCGCCATGCAGGGATGGGTCATTACTCAGGTTGGCTTTCGCTTGGATAAAGCGTGGAAACCGGTACTCAAGTATGGCGCGTTAGCTGAACTGGATTCTCAACAAACGACCCCCAAAGGCATTTTTGATGCTGTGTGTGCGATTCGGCGCGCTAAATTACCCGATCCTTCTGTGTGCGGTAACGCTGGGAGTTTCTTTAAAAATCCGGTGCTTGATAGCGAGCAAGCGACAAAGTTAAAGGTTTCTTACCCTGATGTGCCGCTCTTTTCCGCGCCTTTGGGACAAAAAAAGGTCGCAGCGGGGTGGCTGATTGATCAATGTGGCTTAAAAGGGAAACGCCAAGGCGGCGCACGCGTTCATCCTCAGCAAGCACTGGTTATTACCAATGCCGAGAATGCGATCAGTGATGATGTGATACGTTTAGCTAAGCATGTCGTCTCGCACGTTTATACGCGTTTTGGTGTGAGGCTTGAGCACGAAGTGCGCTTGATTGATCAGCAGGGTGAAACAACCTTGGAGGCACAATGAAGAGCGCGCATTCGGCACGTCTCGCCTTGATTACACGTTTATCTGATGGTGAGTTTCACTCTGGTGAAATGCTGGGGGAAGCGCTGGGTATGACGCGTGCGGCGATCAGTAAACACATCAAGGTTCTCCAATCTTGGGGGCTTGATATTTATCGAGTACAGGGCAAAGGCTATTGCTTATCACAACCGATTGAGCTGCTCGATGAAGCTTGGTTAAGTGCCCATACCGATATACCTGCTTTGGCTGTGATCCCAGTGATAGACTCAACCAATCAGCATTTAATGGAAAGAGTGGGGCAGCTCAGTCCTGGTAGTGTGTGCCTGGCCGAGTATCAGCAACAAGGCCGTGGTCGTCGAGGGCGTGCATGGCAATCGCCGTTTGGTAGCAATTTATACCTCTCCATGTATTGGCGATTAGATGCAGGGCCTGCGGCGGCAATGGGGCTCAGCCTTGTCGTCGGAGTAGCAATGACAAAAGCGTTACACGATCTGGGTGCGCCAGGTGTCAAAGTAAAATGGCCAAACGACCTCTATTATCAAGACAAAAAGTTGGCGGGTATTTTGGTTGAAATGACCGGGCAAACGGGTGATGCGGCACACATAGTGATTGGTATGGGGCTTAACCTCGGTATGGGGACCCATCTTAACGACAATATTGATCAACCTTGGGCGAAGCTTGCACAGGCGTGTTCACCGATGCCGTCACGTAATACGTTAGCAGCGAACTTGATTGACCGTCTCAAGGCATCGCTTATCGCCTACGAACAGCAAGGTATGGCTAGTATTTTGGCTGATTGGCCACAACTGGATAATTTTATCGGTCGCCCCGTTAAGCTATTAATGGGCGACCGCCAGGTAAAAGGTATTGAGCGCGGTATTGATGAGCATGGCGCCTTATTGCTGGAGGTTGATGGAAACATCACGCCTTACTTGGGAGGGGAAATCTCGTTAAGGCGCGATGATTAGTCCTTATACGAATGCGGACTATTTACGCACGCGAACGCGCTGAACAGAATGGTTCGGGCCCTTTTCTAACACTAAGCTTGCCCGTTCACGGGTTGGCAAAATGTTTTCTAGTAAATTCTTGCCGTTAATATCATTCCAAATGGTGGCTGCTTTCTGTGTCGCTTCTTCGATGGACAAGCGCGTGTAATGGTGGAAATAAGCTTGTGGATCGAGGAATGCCCCGCGCCGAAACTTCATAAAGCGTTCGATGTACCAGTGTTTGAGTAAGTCAGGCTCGGCGTCTACATAAATAGAAAAGTCGAGAAAATCAGAAATAAACACGTGGTGCGGATCGTGTGGATAATCCATGCCACTTTGTAGCACATTCAGCCCCTCTAATATTAAAATATCGGGCTTTTCGACTTTTTGCTCATCCGATGTAATGTCGTAGACAAGGTGGGAATAAACAGGCGCAGTGACACAGTCTTTGCCTGATTTGACGTCAGCGACAAATTCAACCAGCTTGCGCATGTCATACGACTGCGGGAAGCCCTTTTTGTGCATGATGCCGCGCGATTCGAGCTCAGCATTTGGATATAAAAAACCATCAGTGGTGACTAACGCCACTTTAGGGTGATCCGGCCACCGGGTTAGAAGCGCTTTTAGGAGTCTCGCCGTCGTGCTTTTCCCAACCGCCACACTGCCTGCAATGCCGATAACGTAAGGCACATGGTTTGACACGGGCTGAGAAAGAAACTCATCAAGCACTTCAGTTCGGCTTTTACGCGCTTTAACATACAGATTGAGTAAGCGCGACAACGGTAGATAGACATCGCGCACTTCATCCATTGATAAATGTTCATTCAAGCCGCGTAAGCGGTCAATGTCATCTTCGGTAAGCGTCATGGGCACTGCATCCCTCAGTTCAGCCCATTGTTGACGGTCGAACGACAAATAAGGCGTTAGCGTTGCGTTCATGATCCATGTGCCTTAAGCCAATAAAGAGAGTGACGATACCGCAAACCAGCGGGAAGGAAAAGCGCTTGCCTATTGTCATCAAGGTGTTGGCTGGTTACTTTCCCAACAATCACACAAAAAAATACCCAAAAGACGCAAAAATCACCCATTTTTTTAAAATTCCCTATTGCACCCCTCAAATCCATGGCATAGAATGCGCAGCACTTGTCGCCGGCTTAGCTCAGTTGGTAGAGCAACTGACTTGTAATCAGTAGGTCGCCAGTTCGATTCCGGCAGCCGGCACCAAAATTTAGGTGGAATTCCCGAGTGGTCAAAGGGATCAGACTGTAAATCTGACGGCTCAGCCTTCGAAGGTTCGAATCCTTCTTCCACCACCAATTTCAAATTGTTTGAATAGCTCTACGAGTAACGATTGCGGGCATCGTATAATGGCTATTACCTCAGCCTTCCAAGCTGATGATGCGGGTTCGATTCCCGCTGCCCGCTCCACTCTTTTTAGAGTGCTGATATAGCTCAGTCGGTAGAGCGCACCCTTGGTAAGGGTGAGGTCGGCAGTTCAAATCTGCCTATCAGCACCATCCTCTCCAAGGTTACTTCAAGCCGTTTGATGTATACTCAACAAACCTGATTGTTGGTTGTGTGGTCGTAATGCCACCGAAATACCGTGCTTAGAGGGACTGTCATGTCTAAAGAAAAATTTGAACGTACGAAAACGCACGTTAACGTTGGTACTATTGGCCACGTTGACCATGGTAAAACTACGCTGACTGCAGCTATCTGTACTGTACTTGCAAAAGTACACGGCGGTGCTGCACGCGATTTCGCGTCAATCGATAATGCGCCAGAAGAGCGTGATCGTGGTATCACCATCGCAACGTCTCACGTTGAGTACGATACGCCAAACCGTCACTACGCACACGTTGACTGCCCAGGACACGCTGACTATGTGAAAAACATGATCACCGGTGCGGCGCAAATGGACGGTGGTATCCTAGTAGTAGCAGCGACTGATGGCCCAATGCCACAGACCCGTGAGCACATCCTACTTGGCCGTCAGGTTGGTATTCCAAACATCCTCGTGTTCATGAACAAATGTGACATGGTTGATGACGAAGAGCTGCTTGAGCTGGTTGAAATGGAAGTCCGTGAGCTACTTTCAGAGTATGACTTCCCAGGTGACGACTGCCCAGTAATTCAAGGTTCTGCACTGGGTGCATTGAACGGTGAAGAGCAGTGGGAGCAGAAGATTGTTGAACTGGCTGAAGCCCTGGATTCTTACATCCCAGAGCCAGAGCGTGCGATCGACAAGCCGTTCATCCTGCCAATCGAAGACGTATTCTCAATCCAAGGCCGTGGTACTGTTGTAACCGGTCGTGTTGAGCAAGGCATCATCACCGTGGGTGACGACGTTGAAATCGTAGGCATGAAAGACACCACTAAGACCACTTGTACTGGTGTTGAAATGTTCCGTAAGCTTCTAGACGAAGGCCGTGCGGGTGAGAACGTTGGTGTTCTTCTGCGTGGTACTAAGCGTGACGAAGTTGAGCGTGGTCAAGTACTGGCGAAGCCTGGTTCAATCACCCCGCACACCAAGTTCGAATCAGAAGTATACGTACTAGGTAAAGACGAAGGCGGCCGTCATACACCGTTCTTCAAAGGTTATCGTCCACAGTTCTACTTCCGTACAACTGATGTGACCGGTACTATCGAACTGCCAGAAGGCGTTGAGATGGTTATGCCTGGTGACAACATTAAGATGGTTGTAACGCTTATCGCCCCAATCGCGATGGACGAAGGCCTACGTTTCGCTATCCGTGAAGGTGGCCGTACTGTAGGCGCTGGTGTTGTTGCCAACATCGTTGAATAATGATTTGACGAAACACTAGTAAAAAGGGCATCATTTGATGCCCTTTTTCTGCGTTTGACACTCCTATTGGCGTAATTTTCGCCACTAGTGGTTGGTCAGCGCGGACTTTAGTGATCGTATCACCCTCTAACGAGAGATAAGATCACCACGTGCCTTGCAGAATACTGACCGTATGCTGTTATAGGCACTGCCGTCTATGTAGACTTGTTACAGGTAGAATGTATGAAAGCGAACGCTGAGACCCAATCCGGTTCGATGGACATCCTCAAGTGGGGTGTTGTTTTTGTCCTATTGGCCGCAGCCGTGGTAGGGAATAGCCTGTACAGTGATGTGTCTGTAGTAGTGCGAGCTGCTGCTGTAGTGGTGCTGGTTGCCGCTGCTGGCGGTGTGGCTGCACTCACGATGAAAGGAAAAGCTGCGATCACGTTTGCACGCGAATCGCGTATGGAAGTGCGTAAAGTCATTTGGCCTACGCGCCAAGAGACTTTGCAAACCTCTCTCATCGTTCTGGCTGTTACTGTCGTTATGGCGCTCATCTTGTGGGGCGTTGACGGAATCATGGTCCGTCTAGTCCGCCTAATCACTGGCGTGTGAGGTAAAAGTACATGAGCGAAGCTCCCAAAAAACGTTGGTATGTGGTTCAGGCTTTCTCTGGTTTTGAAAGCCGTGTGGCGCAATCATTGCGCGAACATATCAAGATGCACGAAATGGAAGACTATTTCGGGGAAGTATTGGTGCCAACCGAAGAAGTGGTTGAAATGCGCCAAGGCCAACGTCGTAAAAGCGAACGTAAATTCTTCCCAGGTTATGTGCTCGTCCAAATGGTGATGAACGATGAGTCGTGGCACCTAGTACGTGGTGTGCCACGTGTGATGGGCTTTATCGGCGGCACCTCTGATCGCCCAGCTCCAATTTCTGATAAAGAAGCGGACTCTATCCTCAATCGCCTTGAAAAAGCGAGTGAGTCTCCGGTGCATAAAACTGTATTTGAAGCAGGTGAAGTGGTACGCGTTACTGAAGGCCCATTTGCAGACTTTAACGGCGTGGTTGAACAAGTCGACTACGATAAAAACCGCCTTAAAGTTTCAGTGTCTATCTTCGGCCGTGCAACACCGGTAGAGCTTGAATTTGGCCAGGTAGAAAAAACCTGATCAAAAAAGCACCGCTAACGGTTGGCAAGGGCGCGAAATTTGACTATAATTCCGCGCCCTTTTGTTAAACGGGAAGTCTGTCGCAAGATAGACGTTAGTACCCAAAATTAGGTAATTGAATAATGGCTAAGAAAGTACAAGCTTACATCAAGCTGCAGGTTGCAGCGGGTGCAGCTAACCCATCGCCACCGGTTGGTCCTGCTCTAGGTCAACACGGTGTGAACATCATGGAGTTCTGTAAAGCGTTTAACGCGAAGACTGAATCTATCGAGAAAGGTCTACCAACTCCTGTTGTTATCACTGTATATAGTGACCGTTCTTTCACCTTCGTAACCAAGACCCCACCAGCGGCGATTCTGCTTAAGAAAGCAGCCGGTGTTAAGTCTGGTTCAGGTCGTCCGAACACTGAAAAAGTGGGTACCGTTACTGACGCTCAGATCCAAGAGATCGCAGAAACCAAAGCGGCAGACATGACGGGTGCGGACGTCGAAGCGATGAAACGCTCCATTGCGGGTACTGCCCGTTCAATGGGCCTGAACGTAGAGGGTTAAGACAATGGCTAAAATGACTAAGCGCATGCGCGTAATCCGCGAAAAAGTTGATGTGACCAAAGAGTACGACATCAACGAAGCCGTTGCTCTACTTAAGGAACTGGCGACTGCAAAATTTGTTGAAAGCGTTGATGTTTCTGTCAACCTTGGCATCGATGCACGTAAATCAGACCAAAACGTTCGTGGTGCAACTGTACTGCCGAACGGTACTGGCCGTGATATCCGTGTTGCAGTATTCACCCAAGGTGCGAATGCAGACGCTGCGAAAGAAGCGGGTGCAGATATCGTGGGTATGGAAGATCTTGCTGAGCAAGTGAAGAAAGGCGAAATGAACTTTGACGTTGTCGTCGCTTCACCAGACGCAATGCGCGTTGTTGGCCAGCTAGGTACTATCCTAGGTCCACGCGGCCTGATGCCAAACCCGAAAGTAGGTACTGTAACTCCTAACGTTGCTGAAGCGGTTAAGAACGCGAAAGCAGGTCAGGTTCGTTATCGTAACGATAAGAACGGTATCGTTCATACTACTATCGGTAAAGTAGACTTTGACGCTGACAGCCTAAAAGAGAACCTTGAAGCGCTGTTGGTTGCACTGAAGAAGGCGAAGCCAACTTCAGCAAAAGGTACTTTCATTAAGAAAGTTAGCCTGTCGACCACTATGGGTGCTGGTGTTTCATTAGACCAGAACTCTTTGGACGCAAGCGTTAACTAATTGCGACAAGCGAGCGAGTAGTTTATACTCTCTCGCTTGGCAATTTTATGGCTGAGTTTGCTGCGGCAAACTTCGTCCAAGACCGTAGGTGTTCATAGCGAACTTAATCTCTCCTACGTAGACGGTGCCAGAACATGATAGATTTTCGTCTTTCTTGGATCTGCACCGTAAAAGCTCTCTCTACGCTATGTGGGGAGTGGTGTTAAACAATCCAGGAGCAAATCCAAATGGCTTTAAACCTTCAAGACAAAAAAGCAATTGTTGCTGAAGTCAACGAAGCTGCCAGTGGTGCCCTGTCTGCAGTAGTTGCTGATTCTCGCGGTGTAACCGTGGATGCGATGACTTCTCTACGTAAACAAGCGCGTGAAGCGGGCGTTTTCATGAAAGTTGTTCGTAATACACTGGCTCGCCGTGCAGTTGAAGGCACAGACTACGAGTGTCTGAAAGACACTTTTGTTGGCCCAACTCTGATTGCGTTTTCTAACGAGCACCCAGGTGCTGCTGCGCGTCTTTTTAAAGACTTCGCTAAAGAAAACAACGAGTTTGAGGTTAAATCTGCTGCATTCGAAGGCGTGATCACTGACCCAGAGGTATTGGCGACACTGCCAACGTACGACGAAGCAATTGCACGCCTAATGATGGGCTTGAAAGAAGCTTCTGCCGGCAAGCTGGTTCGTACTATCGCCGCTGTTCGCGACCAAAAAGACGCGGCCTAATTGCCCGCTTAATCTGGTTGCTTAATCCTTTTATTGTTGACTTTAAAGAGAATTGTTATGTCTATCACTAACGAGCAAATCCTAGACGCAATTGCAGACATGTCTGTAATGCAAGTTGTTGAGCTTATCGAAGCTATGGAAGAAAAATTCGGCGTATCAGCTGCAGCAGCAGTTGTTGCTGGTGGTGCTGCCGAAGGCGCAGCGGCTGAAGAGCAAACCGAATTTGACGTTATCCTGAAAGAAGCTGGTGCGAACAAAGTATCAGTAATCAAAGCGGTACGTGGCGCAACTGGTCTAGGCCTGAAAGAAGCGAAAGCGCTTGTTGACGGCGCGCCAGCACCTCTGAAAGAAGGTGTTGAGAAAGAAGAAGCTGAAGCGCTTAAAGCTCAGCTAGAAGAAGCTGGTGCTTCTGTTGAAGTTAAGTAATTTATACTTAATTTCCTAGCCTGAAAGGGCATTGGCTGGTGGCTAGAAAGCCACCGGCCTTTTTGCGCTGTAGGGCAGTAGTGAAATTTCCACCCCGTTTTATCACTGCTGACCATGCAAAAAAGATCAAAGCACGCGCTTTGATTTTCCTACACTAAACGGTGGTTGTTTAGTCACTGTCCTTGTTTTATCGGACAGTTTGGGTCACTTATCAGCGAGCTGAGGAACCCTATGGTTTACTCTTATACCGAGAAAAAGCGTATCCGTAAGGATTTTGGTAAGCGTCCTCAAGTTCTGGACGTGCCATACTTGCTGTCGATCCAGCTTGAATCTTTTAAGAACTTTATCGAGCAGGATCCAGAAGGGCAATACGGTCTTGAAGCTGCCTTTCGCTCTGTTTTTCCAATTCAGAGCTACAACGGCAATTCCGAGCTGCAATACGTTAGCTATCGTCTCGGTGAGCCAGTTTTCGATGTCAAAGAATGCCAAATTCGTGGCGTAACCTATTCGGCCCCACTGCGCGTGAAACTGCGCTTGGTGATGTTTGATAAGGAAGCCCCGGCTGGTACCGTAAAAGACATCAAAGAACAAGAAGTCTATATGGGCGAAATTCCGCTCATGACTGAAAATGGTACCTTTGTCATCAATGGTACTGAGAGGGTTATCGTATCCCAGCTGCACCGTAGTCCGGGCGTCTTTTTCGACAGCGATAAGGGTAAAACCCACTCCTCAGGAAAAGTGCTATATAACGCACGCGTGATCCCATACCGTGGTTCATGGTTGGATTTCGAATTTGATCCTAAGGATATCGTATACGTTCGTATCGATCGTCGTCGTAAGCTGCCGGCTTCTATTATTCTGCGTGCGCTGGAATACACAACTGAAGAGATCTTGGATCTATTCTTCGAAAAAGTCGTTTTCGAAGTGAAGGGCAAATCTCTGGTGATGGAGTTGGTGCCTGATCGTCTACGTGGCGAAACGGCAAATTTCGACATTGAAGCCGACGGTAAAGTTTACGTTGAGCAAGGCCGTCGAATTACCGCGCGTCATATCCGTCAGTTGACGAAAGATAACGTTGATCACATCGAAGTGCCGGTGGAGTATATTGCGGGCAAGATTTCTGCACGTGAATATATCAACCAGGAAACTGGCGAAGTGATTGTCTCGGCTAACCAAGAGTTAAGTCTGGAGACACTGGCGCAGTTGTCGCAAGCAGGTCACAAACGTATCGAAACCCTGTTCACTAATGACCTGGATCACGGCCCGTACATGTCAGATACCCTGCGTATCGACAATACAACGGATCGCTTGACGGCGTTAGTTGAAATTTACCGCATGATGCGTCCTGGTGAGCCACCAACGCGTGAAGCGGCAGAGCAACTGTTCGAAAGTCTGTTCTTCTCAGACGATCGCTACGACCTATCATCTGTGGGTCGTATGAAGTTTAACAGCTCTCTGGGTCGTGATGATCTGACTGGCCCAGGCGTTCTGAGCAAAGAAGACATTATCGAGGTGATGCGTAAACTCATCCATATCCGAAATGGTATTGGTGAAGTTGATGACATTGATCACCTGGGTAACCGCCGTATTCGCTCTGTGGGCGAAATGGCAGAAAACCAGTTCCGTGTAGGTCTAGTACGTGTAGAGCGTGCAGTAAAAGAGCGTTTGAGCTTGGGCGATCTCGACAGTGTGATGCCACAAGACCTAATTAACGCTAAGCCTATCTCTGCGGCAGTTAAAGAGTTCTTTGGCTCTTCACAGCTGTCACAGTTTATGGACCAAAATAACCCGTTGTCAGAAGTGACGCACAAACGTCGTATTTCTGCATTGGGTCCAGGCGGTCTGACGCGTGAGCGTGCAGGTTTCGAAGTGCGTGACGTTCATGCCACCCACTACGGTCGTCTGTGTCCGATTGAAACACCGGAAGGACCGAACATCGGTCTGATTAACTCACTGTCTGCCTTTGCACGTTGTAATGGCTACGGCTTCCTAGAAACACCTTACCGTAAAGTCGTTGACGGTAAAGTGACCGATCAAATTGATTATTTGTCAGCGATCGAAGAAGGTCACTACGTGATTGCGCAGGCGAACGCTGCGTTGAACGAAGATGGCTCCTTCACTGATGAACTGATCACCGCGCGTGAAACCGGTGAGTCAGGCTTGCACCCACGTGATCATGTCCAGTACATGGACGTTGCGACCAACCAGGTCGTATCGGTGGCAGCCTCACTGATCCCGTTCCTTGAGCATGATGATGCTAACCGTGCCTTGATGGGCGCGAACATGCAACGTCAGGCGGTGCCGACACTGCGCGCGCAAAAGCCGCTCGTGGGAACAGGTATCGAGCGTAATGTGGCGGTTGACTCGGGTGTGACAGCGGTAGCGAAACGCGGTGGTACCATTCAGTCGGTCGACGCATCACGTATCGTGGTGAAAGTGAATGAAGATGAGCTGGTATCAGGCGAAGCGGGTATCGATATCTACAGCTTGGTGAAATACACACGTTCAAACCAGAACACCTGTATTAATCAGCGTCCAACTGTGATGCCAGGCCATGAAGTCGCCAAAGGTGACGTCTTGGCTGATGGACCATCAACCGATTTGGGTGAGCTGGCACTCGGCCAGAACATGCGCATCGCGTTTATGCCGTGGAATGGTTATAACTTTGAGGATTCCATCCTTATTTCTGAGCGTGTGGCTCAGGAAGATCGTTTAACCACTATTCACATTCAAGAGCTTTCTTGTGTGGCGCGTGATACCAAGCTGGGCAGTGAAGAAATTACCGCGGATATTCCAAACGTGGGTGAAGCGGCACTGTCTAAGCTGGATGAATCTGGGGTTGTGTATATCGGGGCCGAAGTCAAAGGCGGCGATATCATGGTCGGTAAAGTGACGCCAAAAGGCGAAACACAACTGACGCCAGAGGAGAAGCTACTACGAGCAATCTTTGGCGAAAAAGCCTCTGACGTAAAAGATTCATCATTGCGTGTTCCTAATGGTGTATCTGGTACGGTTATCGATGTGCAAGTCTTTACTCGCGATGGCGTTGAAAAAGACAAACGTGCACTCGAAATCGAAGAAATGCAGCTGAAAGAAGCCAAAAAAGACCTAACCGAGGAGTTCTCTATCCTTGAAGGTGGTCTGATGGCACGTGTTCGCACACTGCTTTCTCAAGCCGGTTACACTGATAGTCAATTAGCCAACATGGATCGTCAGACCATGTTGACGCAGACACTAGACGACGAAGCCCAGCAAACGCAGCTAGAGCAGCTTGCCGAGCAGTACGACGAAATCAAAGCTGACTTTGACAAGAAATTTGACACCAAACGTCGCAAGATCACCCAAGGTGATGACCTTGCGCCAGGCGTGTTGAAGATCGTTAAAGTGTACCTTGCGGTTAAACGTCGCATCCAGCCAGGTGATAAAATGGCTGGTCGTCACGGTAACAAAGGTGTTATCTCGAAGATCAACCCGATCGAAGATATGCCTTACGACGAATCTGGTGAACCCGTCGACTTAGTGCTGAACCCGTTGGGTGTACCTTCGCGTATGAACATCGGTCAGATCCTAGAAACACACTTGGGTCTGGCAGCGAAAGGGATTGGTGACAAGATCAACCGCATGCTCAAAGAGCAGCAAGAACTAGCGAAATTCCGTGAGTTCTTGCAGAAGGTTTACGATCTCGGTGATACCCGTCAGAAAGTGGACATTAGCCAACTGACTGACGAAGAAGTACGCACCTTAATCGGAAACCTGCGTGATGGTCTGCCGACAGCGTCTCCTGTCTTTGACGGTGCGCCTGAACCAATTGTTAAAGAACTACTGAAATTGGGTGATCTGCCTGAGTCTGGTCAGCTTGACCTGTACGATGGCCGCACTGGTGAGAAGTTTGAGCGTCCGGTAACCGTGGGTTACATGTACATGCTGAAACTGAACCACTTGGTTGACGACAAGATGCACGCCCGTTCAACCGGTTCTTACAGCTTGGTGACGCAGCAACCGTTGGGTGGTAAGGCACAGTTCGGTGGTCAGCGCTTCGGTGAGATGGAAGTTTGGGCTCTGGAAGCATACGGTGCTGCCTATACCCTACAAGAAATGCTCACCGTGAAGTCGGATGACGTTAATGGCCGTACTAAGATGTATAAAAACATCGTAGATGGCGACCATCGTATGGAGCCGGGCATGCCGGAATCTTTCAACGTATTGCTGAAAGAAATCCGCTCGTTGGGTATCAACATCGAGCTGGAAGACGAGTAAGCCTCGAGCTACTCTCTCCGGTAAGAATATGAAGGCGCTGCCTGTCAGCGCCTTTATGGGTCAACTCCTCACAGGAGCCGATTGTGAAAGACTTACTTAAGTTTCTGAAAGCACAACATAAGACCGAAGAATTTGACTCGATCAAAATCGGTCTTGCCTCACCGGACATGATTCGTTCATGGTCGTTTGGTGAAGTGAAAAAGCCAGAAACCATCAACTACCGTACCTTTAAGCCTGAACGTGACGGTTTGTTCTGTGCACGTATCTTTGGCCCGGTCAAAGACTATGAGTGTCTTTGTGGTAAGTATAAGCGCCTCAAGCACCGCGGCGTCATTTGTGAAAAATGTGGCGTTGAAGTCACTCAGACCAAAGTGCGCCGTGAGCGCATGGGTCACATTGAGCTTGCTTCTCCTGTTGCCCACATTTGGTTCCTGAAGTCGCTGCCATCGCGCATCGGCTTGTTGATGGACATGCCACTGCGTGACATCGAACGTGTGCTTTACTTTGAGTCGTATATTGTTATTGAACCAGGCATGACCAGCCTAGAGCGCGGTCAGATGATGTCTGAAGAACAATATTTAGACGCACTTGAAGAGTGGGGCGACGAATTTGACGCGCGCATGGGCGCAGAAGCAGTCAAAGCACTGCTCGCGAACATGGATCTGTCGGTTGAGACAGAGCAAATGCGTGAACAGCTCGAAGAGACGAACTCTGAGACCAAGCGTAAGAAGATCACCAAGCGTTTGAAGCTGGTTGAGTCCTTCTTACAATCAGGTAACAACCCTGAGTGGATGATTTTGACCGTGCTGCCTGTGTTGCCGCCCGATCTGCGTCCATTGGTCCCGTTGGATGGTGGTCGTTTTGCGACCTCGGATCTCAACGACCTGTACCGCCGTGTGATTAACCGTAACAACCGCTTGAAGCGTCTACTTGATCTTGCTGCGCCAGATATCATCGTGCGTAACGAAAAGCGTATGCTGCAAGAGTCTGTCGATGCCATGCTGGATAACGGCCGTCGTGGTCGTGCCATTACCGGCTCGAACAAGCGTCCGCTGAAATCACTGGCCGACATGATCAAAGGTAAGCAGGGGCGTTTCCGTCAGAACCTGCTGGGTAAACGTGTTGATTACTCTGGCCGTTCGGTGATTACCGTGGGTCCATACTTGCGTCTGCATCAGTGTGGCCTGCCAAAGAAAATGGCACTAGAGCTGTTTAAACCGTTTATCTACGGCAAGCTTGAGACTCGTGGTCTAGCGACTACTATCAAAGCCGCTAAGAAGATGGTTGAGCGCGAAGAAGCGGTCGTATGGGATATCTTGGATGATGTCATCCGTGAACACCCAGTGATGCTTAACCGTGCACCAACACTTCACCGTTTGGGTATCCAAGCGTTTGAACCTGTGCTTATCGAAGGTAAAGCGATCCAGCTGCACCCGTTGGTGTGTGCGGCGTATAACGCTGACTTCGATGGTGACCAAATGGCTGTTCACGTGCCGCTAACGCTGGAAGCTCAGCTGGAAGCGCGTGCGTTGATGATGTCAACCAACAACATTCTGTCGCCAGCGTCTGGTGACCCTATCATCGTTCCGTCGCAGGACGTGGTATTGGGTCTCTATTATATGACCCGTGAAAAGGTCAACGGCAAAGGCGAAGGCATGTACCTGGCTGGTCCAGGTGAAGCAGAAAAAGTATACCGTACCGGTCATGCTGAACTGCACAGCCGTGTAAAAGTACGTATCAAGCAAATCGATATCGATGAGATGGGTACACGCACGGAAAAAGTGTCCTTGGTGGATACCACCGTGGGCCGTGCCATGCTGTGGACCATTGTTCCTAACGGCTTGCCGTATGACTTGGTGAACCAGCCATTAGGTAAAAAGCAAATTTCTAACTTGCTAAACACCTGCTACCGCAAGCTGGGTCTGAAAGATACCGTTATCTTCGCTGACCAAATTATGTACACAGGTTTTGCGTATTCAGCGCTGTCGGGCACGTCTGTCGGTATCGACGACATGGTGATCCCACAAGCGAAGTACGACTTGATCGAAGCTGCTGAAGCTGAAGTCGCGGAAATTCAAGAGCAGTTCCAGTCAGGCCTAGTGACGGCCGGCGAGCGCTATAACAAAGTGATCGATATCTGGGCGGCCGCGAACGAACAAGTTGCCAAAGCGATGATGGATAACCTGTCTACCGAGACAGTGATTAACCGTGATGGCGAAGAAGAAACGCAAACATCGTTTAACAGCGTCTACATGATGGCTGACTCAGGTGCACGTGGTTCTGCCGCGCAGATCCGTCAGCTAGCGGGTATGCGTGGTCTGATGGCGAAGCCGGATGGCTCCATCATCGAAACGCCAATCACGGCGAACTTCCGTGAAGGTCTGAACGTACTTCAGTACTTTATTTCAACGCACGGTGCCCGTAAGGGTCTGGCGGATACGGCACTGAAGACCGCGAACTCAGGTTATCTGACGCGTCGCCTGGTCGATGTCGCGCAAGACGTGGTTGTGACCGAAACCGATTGTGGCACCCAAGGCGGTATCCACATGATGGCGGTTATCGAAGGTGGTGACGTTAAAGAAGCCCTGCGTGAGCGTGTTCTAGGCCGTGTTGTGGCAGAAGATGTGCTCAAGCCTGGCTCGGAAGAAGTCCTGGCACCACGCAACACGCTGTTGGACGAAAAATGGTGTGACATTCTTGAGCATCATTCCGTCGATAAAGTGAAAGTGCGTTCTGTTGTAACCTGTGAAACCGACTTTGGTTGTTGTGCCAACTGTTATGGTCGTGACCTGGCACGTGGTCACCTGGTTAATCACGGTGAGTCTGTCGGTGTTATCGCAGCACAGTCTATCGGTGAGCCTGGTACACAGCTGACCATGCGTACGTTCCACATCGGTGGTGCAGCATCGCGTGCAGCGGCAGAAAACAACATCCAGGTGAAGAACAAAGGTTCTATGCACCTGCACAATGCTAAATCTGTTACCAACAGCGACGGTAAGCTCGTGATTACCTCGCGTGCGACAGAAATGACCATTGTTGATGAGTTTGGCCGTACCAAAGAAAGCTACAAAGTGCCTTATGGTGCAATCCTTGGCAAGCAAGACGGCGAAGCCGTGGCAGCCGGTGACGTAGTCGCTAACTGGGACCCACACACCATGCCAATCATCACTGAGGTAGAAGGTAGCCTTCGCTTCGTGGATATGATTGATGGCGCGACCATGCAACGTCAAACTGACGAGCTAACGGGTCTGTCTTCTATCGTGGTCATGGATGCCTCAGAGCGTCCAACATCCGGTAAAGACAAGCGTCCTGCGGTGAAGCTGGTGGATGCGCAAGGTAATGATGTGATGGTGCCGGGTACTGATATGCCGGTTCAATACTTCTTGCCAGGTAAAGCCATCGTGCAACTAGATGACGGTGCGAGTGTTGGCATTGGTGACACCCTAGCGCGTATCCCGCAAGAAAGCGGCGGTACCAAGGATATCACCGGTGGTCTGCCTCGCGTTGCTGACCTGTTTGAAGCGCGTAAGCCGAAAGAGCCAGCGATTCTGGCAGAGATCACCGGTACGGTGTCCTTTGGTAAAGAAACCAAAGGCAAGCGCCGTCTGGTTATCACACCAGAAGAAGGTAAAGCGTACGAAGAGATGATTCCCAAGTGGCGTCAGCTCAACGTCTTCGAAGGTGAAAAAGTCGAGAAAGGTGATGTGATCGCAGATGGTCCAGAATCACCACACGACATCCTACGTCTGCGTGGTATCCATGCGGTGGCGGAATACATTACCAACGAAGTACAAGACGTTTACCGTCTGCAAGGCGTTAAGATCAACGATAAGCACATTGAGACGATTGTTCGTCAGATGCTGCGTAAGGTGACGATTAAGTCTGCAGGTGATACTGAGTTCTTGGAAGGCGAGCAGGTTGAATACTCTCGTGTCATGATTGCTAACCGTGATCTTGAAATCGAAGGTAAGCAGCCAGCTACATTTGGCCGTGATCTCTTGGGTATTACCAAAGCATCGTTGGCGACTGAGTCCTTTATCTCAGCGGCTTCGTTCCAAGAAACCACGCGTGTGCTGACAGAAGCCGCGGTGGCAGGTAAGCGTGATGACTTGCGCGGTCTGAAAGAAAACGTGATCGTGGGTCGTCTGATCCCAGCCGGTACTGGCTTCGCGTATCACAAAGACCGTCAAGCTAAGCGTGCAGAGCCAGAGCAGCCAGTCGCTCCTCAGGTCGATGCAGAGCAAGCATCACAAGACCTAGCGGCGTTGCTTAATGCGGGCTTGAACGACGATAGCTAAGCGAGTGAAATAATTAGCGCGATAAGCTAAGTCGAATAAAAAGGCATCTCTTCGGAGATGCCTTTTGTTTTTGTGTTCATTCAGCGCACAAAAAACGCCGCATCTCAAGAGGCGGCGTTTCTATTGATATTAGGTGATGCGTTTTAGGCGCCCGGCGGGTGAGCCAGACTGTCAGCAATCAATCGAATTAAAGTATCTTCCAACTCAAAACGTTGCTCAAGCCACTCACCAATTGCAGACATATCTTGGTCAAAATCGGTGGCGTCATAATCTTCGTCGTCCAAGTCTACCGCACTGAATTTATCATTAAAGTCTAACAGAGGGTCTGTCGTATCAACGATGCGATAATAAAGGTTATCGGTCTCTTTCGTCGCCGCGAACCCTGTTGACTGCCAACGCTCCATGACCATGTTGTAGATCTTGAAGTGGCCGGTCGAAATATAGTCGACAAGATGATCACAAAAATTATCGAGTTCTGCTTTTGTTGGCAGCGATTGTTTTTTTTTGGCGGCCACGCCGGCCACATTGTAATACTCCACCAATAATTGGCGGCGTAACTCAAGCCAGTAATCAATAACCTCGTCGTAACCGCTCCATTGGGCTTTGGTACGTTCAAGTTTTCTCAGCATGATCGGTGTCCTCGTGATCGATCAGCGAATGAATGGCACTATATAAGGCCGGCTGAAAATTAACGGGCTGCTCAATCCTTTGCATCACGTTATGAAACTAGATTGCCAGTATTCAAGTGTAGCTGCAAGGCTAAGGAGGTGACCATGTCTCAGAATCAAAAAGCCGTCTATGTATGTGTAGTTAGCAAGAGCAAACTTTGGCTGCCAGGTGGTCAATTGCCATGTATGCCCTTGTCGCAGCTGCCGTTTGCTGGTGGTGATACAGTGACTGTCGGTGACTATCAGCAGACACCGGTGGTGGGGATATTTAATTGTAACGCCATGCTTCCCGATGACGAGATGGCAGGCTTTCGGGACTTACTCCCCTATCTGTCAGCCGACTTATTTGCCTTAGTCGGGCGGGTCGTCCAGCTCGATCATATGCACCATCAGCAAGCATTTTGTGGTCGCTGTGGTCAGCGTACGGAATTTAACGTGCAGGCGATAGCGATGTGGTGCTCAAGCTGGCCAGCGTCATGATTATCCACGCGTATCGCCGTGTGTGATTGTTGCCGTGCGCGATGGTAAACGTTTGTTGCTTGCTCAGCACCCTCGTCATAAAACGGGCATGTATACCGTGATTGCGGGGTTTGTTGAGCCTGGCGAAACGCTCGAGCAATGTGTGGCGCGTGAGGTGAAAGAAGAAACGGGCCTATCGATAACCAATATTCGTTACATGGAAAGCCAGCCCTGGGCGTTTCCTTCTAATGTGATGATGGGGTTTCTCGCCGATTATGCCGGAGGGTTTCTAAACCCCGACTATGAGGAGCTCACCGATGCACAATGGTTTGATATGGACCAGTTACCGTTAGTCGCACCAACAGGAACGATTGCTCGACGCTTGATTGAGGCCAGCTGTACCTTGACACAGGCATAAAAAAACCCGGCCGTAGGGGAGCCGGGGTAAGATGCGAACATGTTGTCTTTTGTAGACCTATGTCTTTTGTAGATCTATTGTCTTTTGTAGATCTATTGTCGTTATAGGATGGTTTTACCATGCGGTTAAATCACCAGCAATCGTTCGTGGTCCTTGGGTGGCCGTTTTATGATCCTGTTAACAAAGCTTCGCTTTTGTTGCCATTTTACAGTGATACAATGGCGGCCACTTTTCGCACACAGGTTTAAACACAATGACCGAATTGAAAAACGATCGTTATTTACGCGCCCTTTATAAGCAACCGGTAGATTGCACGCCCGTGTGGATGATGCGCCAAGCGGGTCGCTACCTTCCTGAATATCGAGAATTACGTGCGCAGGCGGGTGACTTTTTGTCGTTGTGTAAAAATGCTGAATTGGCCTGTGAAGTGACCATGCAGCCGTTGCGTCGCTTTGATTTGGATGCCGCTATCTTATTTTCAGATATTCTCACTATTCCTGATGCAATGGGATTAGGGCTGTACTTTGAAACGGGAGAAGGCCCCAAGTTTTCTCGTCCCATCACCTGTAAAGCGGATGTCGATAAAATCGGTATGCCTGACCCTGAGGGGGAATTGCAATACGTGATGAATGCGGTGCGTACTATCCGCAAAGAACTGGCGGGTGAAGTTCCCTTGATTGGCTTCTCTGGCAGTCCATGGACACTGGCAACTTACATGGTAGAAGGTGGCACCTCTAAAGCCTTTACCAAGATCAAAAAGATGATGTATGCCGAGCCGCAGACGTTACACGCCTTACTCGACAAGCTCGCCGACAGTGTGATTAGTTATCTAAACGCGCAGATTAAGGCGGGTGCGCAATCTGTCATGGTCTTTGATACCTGGGGTGGCGTGCTAACGCCGCGCGATTATAATGACTTCTCTTTGCAGTATATGCAGAAAATTGTCGACGGTCTGATCCGAGAGCATGACGGGCGCCGCGTGCCAGTGACCTTGTTTACTAAAAATGCGGGTATGTGGTTGGAACGCATTGCCGCGACCGGGTGTGATGGTGTTGGGCTTGATTGGACCATTAACATGGCTGATGCCAAAGCACGGATTGGCGACAATGTTGCTCTACAAGGTAATATGGATCCGTCGATGTTATATGCCAGCCCTGAGCGCATTCGCCAAGAAGTTTCGACGATTTTGGAAGGTTTCGGTGAAGGGACTGGCCATGTGTTTAACCTCGGCCATGGCATTCACTTGGATGTCCCACCTGAGAATGCAGGCGTCTTTATTGATGCGGTACATGAATTATCTAAGCCTTATCATCGCTAACGATCACGCTCGCCAATCGGCGAGCGTTTTTTATTTTAGGCGACCCTTACAACGGGGAGCGTCTCGTAAAGCCTGCTGAACTCGGTGTCGCATTGCGGGCACTACCTGCTCTTCAAACCACGGATTGCGGCGTAGCCAACGTGTGTTTCTGGGAGAAGGATGAGGCAGCGAAAAGGCATGAGGCGCCCACTGTTGCCATTGCTTGACGGTCTCGGTCAGTGTCTTAGGCTTGTTGGCTAAGTAGTACTGCTGAGCATATTGACCAATCAGCAAGGTCACCGCAACGTTAGGGAGATGTGCTTTGATTGCCTGGTGCCACACGGGGGCGCAGATACGCGCCGGCGGCAGATCGCCCGATTTACCTTTGCCGGGATAACAAAAGCCCATGGGCATGATGGCAAATAAATCTGGCTGGTAAAACTGCTCACGTGTGACCCCCAGCCATTCACGCAGGCGATCGCCACTAGGGTCGTTAAACGGCAGACCACTTTCATGCACCCGTCGCCCTGGCGCTTGACCGATAATCAGCACTCTAGAATCTGTACTCGCTTGGATAATTGGGTGGGGGCCGTTCGCCAGCCAGTGTTGGCATAGGTGGCACTCACGAGCGGTTACTAAGGCGGTCTCTAAATCGGAGAAAACCATTTAATACCCTTTGTTAAAATCGACCTGATGAGCCAGCGGCTTACCGGCATGCCAACGGCGATAATTGTCTGCAAAAAGGTCAAAAACTTGTTCGGGAAAACTAACGGCAGCAATATGTGGGGTAATGCAAACACGAGGATGCGCCCAAAAAGGATGCGCTTGAGGTAACGGCTCTTGTTGCATCACGTCCAATACGGCCAAGCGCAGTTTTTTCTCGTCCAGGGCCTTAATGAGCGCAGATTCATCGACCGTTGCGCCGCGACCGACATTAATAAACAAGAGGTCTTGTGCGTATTGCCAAAAATCAGCATTCACGCATCGGGCCGTCTCCGTTGTTGCGGGCAGTGTACTGACTAACACATCGACCTCGCCTAGCCGCTGACGCAGCGCAGTCAGCGTCATGGTGTGCTCAAACCCCTCGACAGCACGCCCATCTTGGTTGGTGCCCAGCACGTGCATCCCAAACGCATGAGCCACGGTGGCAATATGCTGACCAATGGCGCCCGTCCCCAGAATAGCCAGTGTTTTTCCACGTAACGACGTGTAGTCGTGCGGTTGCCAAAGACGTTGCGCTTGCTGGTCTGCATATTGAGTAATATGTCGTGTTTCGTTGAGCAAATAGCCGAAGACGTATTCGGCCATTAAGTCACCAAAAATGCCTCTCACATTGGTTAATTGATAGTGTCGATAAGGTGCGTTGATCAGGGCGTCGATACCGGCGAATGTTGATTGTAACCAGCGGAGCTGATCGCCATAGCATAATTGAGGTGCCGCCAGTGGCGGATCGGCGAGCCAGATAGTGGCTTGATCGGGGCGATCCACGACGGTGAGTTCAGGTAGTGTGGCGTTATGCAGTAACCGATGATAGGTCTCGGCATGCTCGCTGATAACGTAAACTTTATCCACAAAGGCTCCTTTTTATGCTGGGGGGAATCGAGTACACTGCCCTCATTGACCGAGGACGTTTGTCCTTCCCGCTATTAAAGATCAATTAGCTATGTTACGAAACCCTTTACAACTGCGTTTGGAAAAATCTGAGAATTGGCAACATATTAGTTTTATGGCTGCGCTGGTGGAGCGTATGGTGCCAAACTACGCGCTTTTCTGTGCGCAAACAGAATTTGCCGACCCGCAAGCGTTTCGCAATATTCTCGATGCGGTGTGGGAATCGCAAACGGTCAAAACGGCTAAAATTGACTTTGAGCGCCAATTAGAAAAGCTCGAGCCATTGATCCCTGTGGCTGATGACGATGCCATCTATCTGACGTATCCGGCGATTGATGCCTGTATTGCCTTGTCTCAGCTTCTTCACGCTTTGTTAGATCGTGATGAAATCTTGCCCATTACATTAAAAGTTTCTCAGCAGTCGGTCCTCAGTGTTGCCCAGCTTGAAGAAGCACAAACCGGTGAAACGGTAACCGATGACAATCAAAAGGCGTTTGAGGCGGTTTGTGAGGAATGGGATGCCCAGTGGGCAATCTTCCGTGTGCTGAAAAGTGCCGAAAGTCGTGATGTGGAGATGCTCAAAGGCATCCGGCAAGAGCTTCGAGAAGCTGGCGTGAGTAACCTAGGGTTGCGTGCTGAGTAAGCATGAGTTGTCAAAACGTTAGTAAGAACAGAAAGGCGGCCTAGGCCGCCTTTTCGAGTTATGACTCATCGGTATGTCGTTGTACCGGTGGCTCGTCATCGTCTTGGCTTTCAATCATATTATGCTGCTTCTTCCAGGCGTCCCAGCGCTGATAAGCCAGTTGCTGCATGTCCGTCACGGTGTCCGCCTCATCAATGATTTCTCTTCCGGTGAGATACTCAAAAATGTCTTCGAGCGTGATAATCCCTTGTACCGTGCCGTATTCGTCGACAATCATCGCCAATTGAGCGCGGCGAATCATTAAAATATCAAATGCTTGTAAGACCGTATTACCGGGTAAGATCACCGCGAGTGGACGCATCAAGTTGCCTAACTGTGTTTGTCCTGCCCCTTCGGTTTTGACTTCATAGATATTGGATTTGTGGACAAACCCCAAAATATCGTCACGCTGCTCACCGTAGACAAGAGGACGTGAGAAGGGGCAATCGCCATGTTCCTTGAGAAAGGTGTTAACATCCATATCGGCGGGAACACGAAATAATACGGGACGTGGCGTCATAAGCTGAGTGGCAGGAAGATCGCGTAATTTAAGCATGTTATTGAGCATTTGCGTTTCATCTTCGCCCATTTCGCCACTTTCAGATGCCAGCATTGCCATCGCTGAAATTTCGTCACGCAGTTTGACATGCGTGGTATCTGCGCTCAGCCGCTTGGTGATTTGTTCGGACAGCCAAACAAACGGCGTTAATGCCCAGACCATCCACTTTAGAATGACGGCGGCACTGGGTGCCAGTTGAGGCCAGAAATTGGCGCCAATGGTTTTAGGAATGATTTCTGATAAAAGAAGAATCGCCAGTGTAAGAACGGCGGAGAATACCCCGACCCAAGCATCACCAAACACATGGGCAGCTTGCGCGCCTGCACCGGCGGCTCCAACTGTATGCGCAATGGTATTCAGTGTCAGAATGGATGCGAGTGGCCGATCAATATCTTTTTTAAGCGCGTTGAGCCGCTCTGCGGCTGGGTGACCTTGGTTTCTTAGATTGGCAATATAGCTCGGTGTGATGCTCAGCAAAATAGCTTCCAGTACTGAGCATATGAAAGACACACCAATTGAAAGCGAGATAAAAAGGATCAGAATGAGCATAAATTTCCGAAGTTAAAAGTCAGTCAACACTCTAAAGATCAGGCCATTGGCGGGCGTTTACAACCTTTCAACTGAGAAAAAACGCAACAAATTGTGAGTTCGCGCTCAGTTTGTGGTTAAAGAGCCTCCATACAGCCACACAGAGCGCCACAAACCTTTGCCAGCCGGGCTTCTTTTGAATTAGAGTGACTTCGTCTCTAAAAAACCTAGAAGGGAAGACATAATGAACAAGACCCAACTGATCGACCTGATCGCAGAAAAAGCAGAACTTTCAAAAGCACAAGCGAAAACAGCTTTGGAAGCGACTTTAGGCGGTATTGAAGGCGCTTTGAAAGAAGGCGAGCAGGTACAACTGATTGGCTTCGGTACGTTTAAATTGAACCACCGTGCAGCACGCACAGGTCGCAACCCACAAACGGGTCAAGAAATTCAAATTGCGGCAGCAAACGTACCTGCGTTTGTCGCGGGTAAAGCGTTAAAAGACGCGGTTAAGTAAGCGTTACTGCTCATGTCGCCATAGCCTTCTCGCTATGGCGTTTTTGTATGTGGACTCGTGATGCGTTCTAAATTTTGGATAGTCGCGTTGATGGCCATCCTGGTTGGGTGCTCAAGTGGGCAGCCTTCCAAGCCGGTCACGCATATGACCGCCGCTTCCGCCGGCGATTATCGCGCTGTTTACTGGTTGGATAGTCAGCAAGGGCAGGTAATTGGTTTAGCCGAGCAGGTGTGGCAGGGCGATTATGGTCGTTATCGTAGCGAGTATGTCTGGCGAGACGGCAGCTTGCGTGCAATCAAACGAGAGGGCACACAGCTGGCGGGCGCCGCATTAGCTCCCTTCTCTATCTATGTTCGATTTGATGCCAGTGGTGAGCCTGTCTTTCAGCGCTATCAGCAAGATGAAACCTTACTCCCCTTGAGTAGCGCGACACTGACCCGCCTTTATCAAGAAGCCAATCAAGTACAGCAGCAAGCAAAAACGCAGTTGTCACGTGATGTATCAGTGTGGCAAGCGCAGCGTCAGGGCGACCGTTGGGTCGATTGTCGTGGCGATACCCAGCGTTGGACATTTTCTGACACGATTGATCCCAGCGTGGTTTCGCAGATAAGTCAGCCCGGCACCTTTGTGGTAGCAGGTGGCGATTCAGGTATCCTACGCGATAACATCGACTTTCTTGTGTATGTCGATAATAACAAAGCCTGTTTGCAGCGCCCTCGCTTACTTGACGAATAAAAGCTCGATGAATAGACGCTCGATGAACAAAACCCTATCGAAGCAAAAAAGCTCGTCGACACGTAAAAACCGCGGATATAAAAAATGCGCCTTGGTGGCGCATTTATCGGGTCTGGCTTGCTGGATGCGGCATGCCGCGATGTAACATTAAGTCGATAAATCAGCTTTTTCGCGAGATACCGCGCGGTGGGCGATGTCACTGCGATAAAAGCAGCCTGGCCAGTAAATCATAGCGGCAAGCGCGTCAGCGCCTTGTTTGGCGGCTGTTACCGTCTCTCCCAGTGCCGTTGCACAGAGTACACGCCCGCCAGATGTGACAATGTCGCCGTTGTTGAGCGCAGTACCGGCATGAAATACTTTGGCGGTATCGCTATCGGTAGGCAGCCCAGTAATACGATCGCCCTTACGATAGTCTCCTGGATAGCCACCTGCGGCTAAAACCACGCCGACGGCTGCACGTGGATCCCACTGAGAATCGACTTTATTGAGGCGTCCTTGCGTGCCAGCCAGGCAAAGCTCCACCAAGTCAGATTGCAAACGCATCATAATCGGTTGAGTTTCCGGATCGCCAAAGCGACAGTTAAACTCAATGACTTTTGGCGTCCCATCGGCGGCGATCATCAATCCTGCGTATAAAAAGCCGGTATAGGGCGCACCATCCGCATACATCCCTTTGACGGTGGGCATAATCACCTCGTCCATCACGCGTTGGTGAATGGCGTCGGTGACCACAGGGGCGGGCGAGTATGCACCCATACCGCCGGTGTTGAGGCCGGTATCGCCTTCACCTGCGCGTTTATGGTCTTGGCTGGTGGCCATTGGCAACACATGCTCACCATCCACCATGACGATAAAGCTTGCTTCTTCGCCTTGCAGAAATTCTTCGATGACCACGCGGTGGCCCGCTTCGCCAAAGGCATTGCCCGAGAGCATATCGCGCACGGCCTCAGTTGCTTCTTGCTCGGTCATCGCCACAATGACCCCTTTGCCAGCGGCAAGGCCGTCGGCTTTGACCACAATGGGCGCGCCTTTTTCCGCGATGTAGGCCAGTGCAGGCTCCACCTTGGCAAAGGTTTGGTAGTCAGCGGTGGGAATGCCATGGCGCGCTAAAAAGTCTTTACTGAAGGCTTTAGACCCCTCAAGTTGCGCGGCCGCTTGGGTAGGACCAAAGATGGCCAAGCTGTGCTCACGGAAGGCATCGACCACGCCCAACACCAAGGGCGTTTCAGGACCGACGATGGTTAAATCAATCTGTTGCTCGCGGGCAAAGGCCAGCAACCCTTCAACGTCATCAGCTGCGATCGCAATGTTACTCAACTTGTTTTCATGCGCGGTGCCGGCGTTTCCCGGCGCGCAATATACGATCTCAACGTTGGATGATTGCGCGGCTTTCCACGCTAGCGCATGCTCGCGGCCACCGCCACCAATTACTAATACCTTCATGTGTTCTCCTTCATCGCCCACTTAGTGGCGGAAATGGCGCATACCGGTAAAGACCATCGCCATGCCATGCTCATTGGCGGCGGCAATCACTTCTTCATCACGCATCGAACCACCCGGCTGGATCACGCAGGTGATCCCAGCTTTTGCCGCAGCATCAATGCCGTCACGGAAAGGGAAGAAGGCATCAGAGGCCATCACACTACCGGCCACTTCGAGCTGCTCATCGCCCGCTTTAATGCCGGCTATTTTCGCCGAGTAGACGCGGCTCATTTGGCCGGCGCCGACGCCGATGGTCATGCTGTCTTTGGCATACACAATCGCGTTCGATTTTACGTATTTTGCCACTTTCCAGCAAAATAGGGCATCGTTCAGCTCTTTGTCTGTGGGCTGGCGCTCAGTGACAATACGCAAATCGTCTAAACCGACCATGCCTTGGTCGCGTGCTTGAACTAACAAGCCGCCATTGACGCGCTTGCTATCCCACCCTGTGGTGCGTGCTTGCCATTGGCCACACTCGAGAAGACGGACATTTTTCTTCGCCGCGACCACTGCTTTGGCGGCGTCACTGACGCGTGGTGCGATGATCACTTCGACAAATTGACGCTCAACAATGGCTTGTGCCGTGTCGCCGTCCAGTTCACGATTAAAGGCAATAATGCCACCAAATGCTGAGGTAGGATCGGTTTGATAAGCGCGCTGATAGGCGCTGAGTAAGTCTTCACCGATGGCGACGCCACAGGGATTAGCATGCTTTACAATCACGCAGGCAGGCTGTTCAAACTCTTTCACGCACTCTAGTGCGGCATCGGTGTCAGCGATATTGTTGTAAGACAGCGCCTTGCCCTGCAGTTGGGTAGCCGTGGCTACCGAGGCTTCTTGCGGGTGGGCTTCAGTATAAAACGCGCCCGCCTGATGGCTGTTCTCGCCATAGCGCATGTCTTGCTTTTTAACCCAATGTTGGCTCAGGGTGCGTGGGAATGGCGAGTCTTGGCTGTCTTCTGCGTGATGATAGGCAGGGACTTGGGTGCCAAAGTAATTCGCAATCATGGCATCGTAGGCCGCGGTGTGCTCAAACGCGGCAATGGCTAAATCAAAGCGCGTGGCATGTGTCAAAGACTGCTGGTGCTGATCCATCTCGGTGAGCACGCGATCATAGTCTTGGCTATTCACCACAATGGTGACATCAGCATGGTTTTTCGCCGCTGAGCGCACCATGGTTGGGCCGCCTATATCGATATTCTCGATAGCTTGCTCACGTGTGCAATCTGGGTTGGCAACGGTTTGTGCGAACGGGTAGAGGTTCACTACTACCATATCAATCGGTGCGATCTGATGCTGTTCCATCATCGCATCGTCTTGACCGCGCCGGCCCAAAATACCGCCGTGAATTTTCGGGTGGAGGGTTTTCACGCGGCCATCCATCATTTCTGGGAAGCCGGTATGCTCGGAGACTTCGGTGACCGCAAGGCCGTTTTCTGCGAGTAAACGGGCCGTGCCGCCGGTTGATAGCAGTTCGACACCGCGTTGGGCGAGTGCTTGGGCAAACTCGACCACACCGGTTTTATCAGACACGCTGAGTAACGCGCGACGAATAGGACGCAGATTTTCCATGGCTTAGTTCTCTTCACTGACAGATTGAATGCTTATCAAAGCCCACCATGGCTAACCACATAGGTAAACTTTATTAAACTGCCAATTGTCAAAGCGGCGCCATTCTATCTGATTTTACTTGCGCAATCGATTGCTATTTGCTGATGGCGACATTTTTATTGTTTTTGTCCAGCTGTCGTTGCTTGCTTTCATGCAACGCTGGTCATAAGGGCCCGCCTTTGCTACAAAAAGAAAGTTCATCCAACATGAAAAGGAGCGGTGATGACCAAGTTGCTGCAAATAGGTGAGCTAGCCAAGCACTGTGGTGTTTCCACCGATACGCTGCGTTTTTATGAAAAGTCTGGCTTGTTGGCGCCGAGTGCGCGTACAGAGGGTGGATACCGGCTTTATGCCGATGATGCCATTAGCCAAGTCATGTTCATTTTGCGCGGCAAAGAAATGGGATTATCGCTTGATGAAATTCACGAGCTGTCTGACATTCGCGAAGAAGCGACGTTACACACCTGTGCAGAAGTGAAAGGGATCACCCAGCGGCGCCTGAATGAGGTCTCAGAGAAGATAGCCGCGCTTGAGCGGGTCAAGCATGCCCTTACACGTTTAAATGCCGCCTGCTGCGGTATGGACGACGATGACGCGACCCATTGCTCAATCTTGGAAACCCTGGCGGACAGTGAAGATTCCAACTCATGCTGTTAAGGGAAGGTGCGTTGCACCATCAGAGAAAACAAAAACGGGCTAACCGATTGACGGCTAGCCCGTTTTATAACAGCCAAACCAATGATTGATTAGTTCATGCCGTATTTTTTCAGTTTCTTACGCAATGTACCGCGGTTGATGCCCATCATGGTGGCTGCGCGGGTTTGGTTGCCGCGGGTGTATTGCATGATGGTATCCAGCAGTGGCTGCTCAACTTCTGCGAGGACAAGCTCATACAGATCGTTGACTTCCTGGCCATTCAATTGCGCGAGGTAGTTCTTCAAGGACGCTTTTACAGAGTCACGAAGTGGCTTTTGCGTAATTTGATCTTGTGAAGTTACAGTTGTTACTGTCAATGTTTCGGAAGTCAGGTTTTGTTCGAACATATTCTGTCAGCTCTTCTCGTATTTATGCAACGTTGTCGAAGTAGCCTTGCAGCGCATCGATCTGCTGTTGTGCATCTTCGATTGCGTTGAAGGTGCGGCGAAAGTCGCCAATTTGATCATGCTCTTTGAGGTACCAGCCCACGTGCTTTCGGGCAATACGTAATCCTTTGAGCTCCCCATAAAATTGATGAAGCTCTTGAACATGACCCAACAAAATCGTCCTAACCTCTTCTAATGAAGGGGCAGGCAAGTGCTCACCTGTGGTGAGATAGTGGTGGATTTCGCGAAAAATCCACGGGCGTCCCTGAGCAGGGCGACCAATCATTACGGCATCTGCCCCTGTATAGTCGAGAACATACTGGGCCTTTTCTGGTGAATCAATGTCGCCATTGGCTATCACCGGAATCGATACCGCTGCTTTCGCAGCTTTAATGCTGTCGTACTCTGCCTCACCTTTGTACATGCAGGCACGCGTGCGGCCATGCAGTGCAAGGGCTTGGATACCACAATCTTCCGCCATCCGGGCGATCGTTACACAGTTCTTATTGTCCGGATCCCAGCCTGTACGCGTTTTAAGCGTCACGGGCACATCCACCGCGTTTACCGTGGCTGTTAGGATTTGCTCAATCAGATCGGGTCGAGTTAGCAATGCAGAGCCTGCTAGCTTTTTATTGACCTTTTTCATTGGGCAACCCATGTTGATGTCAATCACTTGCGCCCCGTTCTCGACACAAAATCGCGCCGCCTCAGCCATAAGCTCGGGTTCAGCCCCCGCGATTTGCACCGAGCGCAGACCGGATTCGTCAATATGAACCATGCGCTTTTGCGATTTGTTCGTCCGCCACAATGCTGGATTGGATGACATCATTTCACTGATAGCCATACCGGCACCATGCGCAAGGCATAGCTCACGAAATGGTCGGTCCGTCACGCCGGCCATTGGGGCGACGATCAAAGGGACATCCAGGGTGTAAGGTCCGATACGCAAAAGCTCTAAATCCTCTTCAGCCGCTCTGAGTCAGCAAGGGCGCGCATTTTACGCATTTTTGCTGCGTCTGAAAAGGACAATATTTGAGCATTGATGGCTTGATTTTTCTCGCACTTTTTGTATCAGCCGCGTTTCGCTGATTAATCAAGCATTTCAAGTAGCACGTCAACCATGGCTTACCGACAAAAGTTACTTGTGCGGCAAGCTCATAGCGCGACGATCTGACCGATTAAGTGAGCAACTGGCCGCTTATCCGGCACCACTCTTCACGTTCGACGATCGGGTTAATATCGAGACGATCGCGATAGTGATTAGCAACGTCTTCGGCTTGAGAATCGAGAACGCCAGACATCGCTAGTTGACCATTTGGTTTGATCAGCCCTTTGATCACGGCAGAAAGCTCACGGAGTGGGCCAGCGAGAATATTGGCCACGACCACATCTGCTTTCAGATCGGCTGGTTGGTCTTTCGGGAGATACAGGTGCAGTTGATCGGCAACACCATTACGCTCAGCGTTGTCCTTGGAGGCGAGCAGGGCTTGGGGATCGATATCAATGCCAATGACCCGCTCAGCGCCCAGCTTGATAGCCGCAATGGCTAGAATGCCTGAGCCACAGCCAAAATCAATCACGGTTTTTCCGTTTAGATCCAAGCTATCAAGCCATTCCAAACAAAGGGCCGTGGTTGGGTGAGAGCCGGTGCCAAAGGCGAGTCCAGGATCCAGCATCACGTTGACTGCCGTGTCATCGGGGACCTCACACCAGGTCGGACAGATCCACAGCCGCTCGCCAAATTGAATCGGCTTAAAGTTATCCATCCATGCCCGTTCCCAGTCTTTGTCTTCGAGCTGCTCGATCTTGTGGGCAAAGTTGTCAGCCAGCAATGGGCTCGCGTTTAGTACCGCTAATACGGTATCCATATCGGCTTGTGCATCATACAACGCCATGATGTCAGTTTCGCCCCACAAGCGGGTTTCGCCGGGTAAAGGCTCAAAAACAGGTGTGTCTTTGGCATCAAGGAAGGTCACAGACAACGCGCCGGCTTCTTCCATCAGTAGATCGCCAAGTGCTTCAGCATTGTCGGCATTGGCGTTCAGTTTTAATTGGATCCAAGGCATGGTGAGTCTCGTGTCAGGATAAGGAATACTGAAGATTTTATCAGATCAACACTGTGCATGCTGCAAACAAAAAGCGGCCTACTAACATGCAGGCCGCTTTGCGTCTATTTATCGTTCTACGCTCTGGTCATGACAAGCCGAGCTTCTTCTCGAGGTAATGAATGTTGGCACCACCGCGTTGGAAGTGCTCGTCATTCATAATGTCGATCTGGAGTGGGATATTGGTTTTTATGCCGTCGATCACCGTTTCAGCGAGCGCATTTCTCATGCGAGCAATCGCAACGTCGCGGTTTTCCCCATAACAAATAAGCTTGCCGACCATGGAGTCGTAATGGGGAGGCACGTGATAGCCCGTATAGACATGGGACTCCCAGCGTACACCCATGCCACCTGGCGAATGAAAGCGTTGGATTTGTCCTGGGCTGGGGATAAAGCGCTCTGGATCTTCGGCGTTGATCCGGCACTCGACCGCATGACCACGAATCTGAATATCGTCTTGCGTAAACGACAGCGGCTGACCGGCAGCGATACGCAGTTGCTCTTTAACCAAATCGATACCCGTGACCATTTCTGTCACAGGGTGCTCAACTTGAATACGTGTATTCATCTCGATAAAGAAGAACTCGCCGTTTTCATACAAAAATTCAAAGGTACCGGCGCCGCGATAGCCAATTTCAACACACGCGCGGCAGCAACGTTCACCAATAAACTTACGCATTTCTGCAGTGATCCCTGGTGCAGGGGCTTCTTCGACCACTTTTTGATGGCGGCGTTGCATTGAGCAATCGCGTTCACCGAGATGAATGGCACCACCTTGACCGTCTGCGAGTACCTGCACTTCAACATGACGTGGGTTTTCAAGGAATTTTTCCATGTAAACCATGTCGTTGCTGAACGCGGATTTTGCTTCAGAACGCGTCATGGCAATGGCGTCAATCAGTTCCGATTCGGCACGAACCACACGCATACCACGGCCACCGCCGCCGCCAGACGCTTTGATAATGACGGGATACCCGATACGCTTGGCGATCGCTTTGTTTTTCTCTTGATCGCTACCCAGAGGGCCATCTGAACCTGGCACACAGGGCACGCCCGCTTTTTTCATCGATTCGATCGCGGAGACCTTGTCCCCCATCAGACGAATGGTTTCTGCTCTTGGGCCAACAAACACAAACCCTGAGCGTTCGACTTGCTCGGCGAAATCGGCATTTTCTGATAAGAAGCCGTAGCCAGGATGAATGGCAACGGCACCGGTGATTTCAGCAGCACTGATAATGCGAGGAATGTTCAAGTAGCTTTGATTGCTTGGCGCGGGGCCAATACAGACGGTTTCGTCGGCTAACAAGACATGCTTAAGATCGCGATCTGCGGTGGAATGCACCGCCACGGTTTTAATGCCGAGCTCTTTACAAGCACGCAAAATCCGCAGTGCAATTTCACCACGGTTAGCAATTACAATTTTATCTAACATGCGCCCTCGCTTATTCGATGATCACGAGTGGTTCGTCGAATTCAATGGGCTGGCCGTCTTCACACAGAATTGCTTTCACCACCCCGCTCTTATCGGCTTGGATTTGGTTCATCATTTTCATGGCTTCAACGATACACAAGGCGTCGCCTTCTTTCACTTGGCTGCCGACTTCGACAAATGCTGCCGACTCTGGGCTCGGTGCACGGTAGAAGGTGCCAACCATGGGTGACAGAACCTGATGGCCAGTCGGTTTAGGTGCGCTTGCTGGCTCTGCGGCAGAAGCCTCGGGGGCAGGCGCGGGTGCTGGCGCAGCCGGTGCTGCGTATTGTGGTGCGTACTGTGGCGCAGCCATTTGGGCTGGCGCTGCGGGTGCTGAGCGGCTGATTCGTACTGACTCTTCACCTTCGGCAATCTCGAGTTCGGAGATGCCCGATTCTTCGACAAGTTCGATCAGTTTTTTAATCTTGCGGATATCCATGATACGTCTCTTCTTATGTTTTGTTTTACTGGGCCGCAAACGCGAGGTGGCGTGCGGCAGCTGTTAAGGCGAATTCGTAACCATCAGCCCCTAAGCCACTGATCACGCCGACCGCTTTATCCGACAAATAGGAATGATGTCGGAAGGGTTCGCGGGCGTGAACATTAGATAAATGCACTTCAATAAAGGGAATGTTGACCCCGAGCAGTGCATCGCGTAATGCAACCGAGGTGTGCGTCAAAGCGGCTGGGTTAATAATAATAAAATCCACGCTTTCCATCGCTTGGTGGATTTTATCAATGAGGCTAGCTTCACTGTTGGATTGAAAGTACTCAAGGGTCAATGCCAACCCTGTGGCTTGAGCCTCTAACGCGGCCATGATTTGCGCGAGGGTCTGAGAGCCATAGTGTTCAGGCTCACGGCGTCCGAGCAAGTTAAGGTTCGGGCCGTTTAAGACTAAAATGTGGTTTCTTGTCGGCATCTTGAGGCTTACTTCTCCTATTCGCTAACATCGTGTCAGCTTAGTGTGAATTCCTGCTGGTACGCATGCTGTGATGGTACGCTACATGCGATTTTATCCTTTGTGATAGCAATTATAGAGAATTCACCGCAAATCGCAGCAAAATACTGGTCTAATCAGCACACTTCGTCCTGTTGGTGTTGAAAAAATGCGCGCTAAAGCAGGTTTAGCGGCAAGAATAAAAAAGCCGCCCGTGGGCGGCAAAGGTTGCTAAGCAATCTTTCGTGAGGGTTACACCACACTCTCTTTTTCTGCAATAAGCTTATCCACCACACTCGGGTCGGCAAGGGTAGACGTATCTCCCAAGCTTCCGGTTTCGCCTGTGGCAATTTTACGCAGAATTCGGCGCATGATTTTACCGGAACGTGTTTTAGGGAGCGCATCGGTCCAATGAATGAAATCTGGCGTGGCGATCGGTCCGATTTCTTTTCGCACCCATTCTTTCACTTCTTTATGCAACTCGGCGCTCGGCACTTCACCGGCGTTGAGGGTGATATAGGCATAAATGGCTTGGCCTTTGATATCATGAGGTACCCCGACAATTGCCGCTTCAGCAATCTTATTGAATGCCACCAAAGCGGATTCGACTTCGGCGGTGCCCATTCGGTGCCCGGATATATTGAGTACATCATCAACCCGGCCGGTGATCCAGTAATAACCGTCTTGATCGCGGCGCGCGCCGTCACCGGTAAAATACATGCCTTTGAAGGTCGAGAAGTAAGTCTGCTCGAAGCGATCGTGGTCACCAAATACGGTCCGCATTTGACCGGGCCATGAGTCCAGCATCACCAAGTTACCCTCTGTCGCGCCATCAAGAAGATTGCCCATGTTGTCCACCAGCGCTGGCTGAACACCAAAGAAAGGACGCGTCGCTGAGCCCGGTTTAAGTGGTGTGGCGCCAGGGAGGGGCGTAATCAAAATCCCGCCCGTCTCTGTTTGCCACCAAGTATCGACAATTGGGCAGGCTTGATTACCGATGGTGCTGTGATACCACTCCCAGGCCTCGGGGTTAATGGGCTCGCCGACCGATCCCATGATCCGTAGCGAATTACGTTGGGTGCCGGCAACCGCTTCATTGCCTTTGGCCATCAGTGCGCGAATCGCGGTGGGGGCGGTGTAGAGGATATTGACCTGGTGCTTATCGACCACTTCACTCATTCGCGCCGTGGTCGGGTAGGTGGGGACACCTTCGAATAAAAGGGTTTTTGCCCCGTTCGCGAGCGGGCCATACACCAGATAGCTGTGACCGGTAATCCAGCCGACATCGGCGGTACACCAGAACACCTCGCCGTCTTGATAATCGAAAACGTATTTAAAGGTCATTGCGGCGTAAACCAAGTATCCGCCTGTGGTGTGGAGAACGCCTTTGGGGGTGCCGGTGGAGCCGGAGGTGTAGAGAATGAAAAGGGGATCTTCAGCCTGCATTTCTTCTGCGGGGCAATCCACCGATGCGTTTTCCGTGACCTCATGCCACCAAACATCGCGGTGATGATGCCAATCAATGTCGCCACCTGTGCGCTGGTAGACCACCACTTTTTCGATTGATTTCACGTTGGAGTGGGTTAGCGCTTCATCGACATTTTGCTTTAACGGGACGGCACGGCCACCGCGTACCCCTTCATCCGCAGTTACCACCACTTTCGCGTTCGAGTCAATGATGCGGCCTGCAAGCGCTTCAGGGGAGAAGCCACCGAATACGACGGTATGCACCGCCCCAATGCGCGCACAAGCGAGCATCGCGATGGCCGCTTCCATGACCATCGGCATATACAAGCAAACCACATCGCCTTTTTTAACCCCTTGCGCTTTTAGGGCGTTAGCAAAGCGACCCACGTGCTCGTAAAGGGCTTGGTAAGTCAGGGTCGCATCGTCGTTGGGGTCATCGCCTTCCCAAATCAACGCGATTTGATCGCCTTTGTCTTTTAGGTGGCGATCAATACAGTTAGCCGCCACGTTGAGTGTGCCATCTTCAAACCAGCGAATATCGACATGCCCCGTATCAAAGGACGTGTGCTTGACGTTGCTGTAAGGTTTTATCCAATCAATTATCTGGCCTTGTTCTCGCCAAAATCCCTCAGGGTCGGTAATTGATTGCTGATAGAGAGCTTGATATTTGGCCTCATCAGCGTGTGCCTTTTGTGCAATTGAAGGCATGACGGGATATACGTGACTATCGCTCATCCTGTTTCTCCTCGTGTCCGCGATGCTCCGCGCGGCGCTTCCATGTCGTGAGATGTCAGGCGTTACCGCGGCCTGGCAAACGTAAACCATGCAGTAAAGGTGTGACAGATAAGGCTATCCGGCAATTAGACTTTAGGATGAGCCCCTTGATTTTTAAGTGGATTGTGGTGTTGTCGGGCCAGTTACTGGGCGCTGGATCGCACTTTTATTGCGATTCAAGGGCGCTGGATTACCGAGATTGAGGGATTGGCATCTCGCCTTGCGTCAGGCGAACATAAATCAGGGCCGCTGCTAAGGCATCGTCTAAAGCATCATGGCGAGCAGGAAGGGGAATCTCTAGATGGCGACTGATCGCTTCCATGCTGATGTCATGATAAGCATTAGGGAGTAGGCGCTCTAATTTGCGTTGATAAATGTCGCTGACTTCAATCAGTGGGTTGGGCAGCGGGAAACCAAGATATTGACGGGCATAGCGATCCAAAATGCTTTTGTCGTAGCGGATATGGTAGCCAACTAAAGGATGATTACCGATGAAGTGGATCAGTGAGGTCATGGCCTGCTTGGCACTGACACCATGGACAAGATCTTGATGACGCAATTGATGAATGCGCACGGAGCCGGCGCTTAAACTTTCGGGTGCGGCAAGAGTGAGTGTCAGCGATTGACTGGTCAGAATACGGTTGCCTTTGATCGGTGTCGCCGCAATCGTGACTAACTCGGCATGAGCTGGGTCAAGGCTGGTGGTTTCACAATCCAGTGATATCAGGGTACGTTTATCTGGCGGTAAAAAGAGCGCGCGATAAGGAGAGTGGCGCAACCGATAGCGATACCAATAGCGAGCTAGCTGGTTCACGTTAATCCCTCACATGATAGTGGAATGCGAGGGATTGTTTAAACTTTTTCACCACGTGCAACCCGTGGCGCAACAGATCGCGTTCACTCGACGGTAAGTCGGCCACATCCAGACGGTTACTTTGCTGCTCACCACGAAGTTGTTGGCGTAGACGAAGACGAATAAACAGTTTTAGCGCCTCTGACAGGTTTTCTGCCGTCTCGTCGGCAAGTGTGCCTATCTGGGCCAGTTGCGCGAGCCTCTCAAAGGTATTGGTCTCGGTGATCCCTTTTTCTAAGCTCATGGTGCGAACACCGTGGACGATCGGGAAAATGCCGCCTTTTTTAATATCTAGCCCTTCTTTACTGCTTTTAAGCGAGCCAAACACGGTCAAAGGAACCCGGAAGGCCAGCGCGGGACGCACAAAGGTATTAAGCGCCAACATATTGTCACTTAACGCCTCGTGAAGTGGTGTTTGGATCGCATTAATCAAGCTGAGATCCCCAGCAATCGCCTGGCTATCGGCTAAGATGGCCAAATCCATCACGCTTTGTTCATTGGCACTTTGGACGAGGTTGCGCACGGTTTGTTGCCATTGCGAGGCGGTTTTTACCCATTTGGGGTTGCTGACCATCACATTGCCGGGGCAGGGCGGGTAGCCCAGTTGATAAAGCGTGTGTGAAAAGGCCGCCATGACTTGCTGACAATCCGGCCAGTCCAGGTCATCGGCGAGAATAAGCGCATTATCTTGATCGGTTTTAAGTACTTGCTCGCCCCGTCCTTCTGAGCCCATCACCACCATGCAGCACTGGTTTTGATAGTTCTCGGGCACCAACAAGCGAAAGGCTTTTTCCATGATTTGTTCATTCACGGTAGCGATGAGTTGCATCACAAAGCGGGTATGGATGCCGTTATTAAATAGGGTATGCACCAGTTTGCTCTGGCTATTGGCGGCGATAACTAACTCATCAATGGTTTGGGCGCGCGCAATTTGCAAGTTGAGCACGTGTGAGTGGGTTGAAAATAGGCTCAGCACTTGCGGCAGGTCAAGCATCCCCGCGGTTTGCCCTTGCTGGTCGACCACACGCACACGCTTCACGCGCTGGCGCGTCATACTGATCATGGCGTGAAAAAGAAAGTCACCGCGCTCAACACTGACCACAGGGCGCGTGGCCACCTCGCCAACGGGGGCAGATTGATCATAGCCATCGAGCACCAAAGCGTGTAATAAGTTCGTCCGGGTAATGATCCCGCAGTCTCCATCATCAAACGTCACCAATGCACAGTCACAGCGTTCGGCTTTCATTTGCGCGGTCGCGGCTTTTATCGTCAGCGTTGGGGAAATACATAACGCAGGTTGAATATTACTATCATCAATCCTGGTGAGCATAAATTCGGCGAGGTTTTGTTGCTGACGTGCCTGGACCATTAACGCTTGTCGGCGTTGTAAGTTGGTCTCAAAGTAATCGCGGAAGTCTTGATTACTATGGTAGATCGCAAGAAACACCTCGGCCGGTAGTAGGTGACAAAGCGTATCTTCTAGGGCGCGGTATTGATGTTTGGCGGTGCCGTGCACGAGCGCGGGGACGTCAAATAAATCCTCCGACGTATAGTGAGAAAACACTTCTTTGCCTTCTTCTGAGACTTCTTCGACACTGCCTTTAATAATGATAAACAGCTGCTCACCCGTATCGCCTGCATGGATCAGGCTGTCACCACGTCGAAAATAGCCAACATCCAGCGCTTGTCGACATTGTTTGGCTTGTGCGGGCGTTAGGCAATCAAACGGTGGCTGCGAGGTGTCAAAAGGTTCAGGCATAATCGCACTCCTCACTATGATAGCCTCAGTGTGTCCTAGCCCTCGCGATCCTGCTAGCCGACTTTAGTCTAGCCAGTTACGACGGTTTCATCGACGAGATCAATGTTTTGCCATCAATAAGCGCCGCTTGTGTCTTTTTTTCCCGTCCTATTACTGCGACACTTAGCGCCGTATGTCTCTTAATATGAAGTAATGATATGGCATTAACCCAATGTTCCCCCTTTCGTTGGTTGTCAGAATATTTTGGCGGCTTCTTTTTTTCGTATGGCGTGTATTTGCCGTTTTGGGCGATATGGTTTGAGTCTCTAGGCCTTAATTCGGGTGTGATCGGGACCTTGATTGGGCTTGGTTTTGCTACCCGATGTGTCGCCAACTTAGTGTTTACTCCGCGTGTGCAACAGGTTGAAGCTTTGTTGCCGGCTCTGCGGGCGTTGACCTTGATGGCGTTGGTGACCTGTGCCTTGCATCCTATGATGGGCGCCAATGTGTGGTGGCTAGCTTTCGTCACTGTGTTGTTTAATTTAGCCATTGGTCCAGCGGTGCCCTTGTCTGATGCGTTAGCGAACTATTACGCGCGTCATCGGTATATCGACTATGGTCGTACGCGTCTTTGGGGGTCGATTGCCTTTATTGTCGGTTCGAGCTTAACGGGCTGGTTGGTGACCGAGCAATCGGCGGCAATTATTCCTTGGGTGGCAATCGGTGGCTTATCGGCATGTTTACTGCTGACCTTGCGTCGTCCGACCATCATGCCGCAAAGCGAGCATGATATGACAGGCAGCAAAGTGTCGATGCGTCAGCTATTCGGTGATCGTCAGGTCATTGTATTTTTGCTGATCGCCTCTTTGTTGCAGGGCAGTCATGCCGCCTATTACAGCTTTAGTGCGATTTATTGGAAGCAGGCCGGTTACAGCGAGAGTATCGTCGGTTATTTATGGAGCTTGGGCGTCGTATCAGAAGTGGCCGTATTTGCTCTCGGCGCCCGGCTTTTTAGCGGTTGGTCGTCCAAGTCGTTATTCCAATTGGCTGCGTTAGGCGTATTGATCCGTTGGGGGATAACAGGCACCACCACCGCAGCCATTCCCGTTGTGTTGGTTCAGTTACTCCATGGCGTCACCTTTGCCGGTGCGCACTTGGGTGCCATGCAGTATATTCAGCGTGAATGCGGAACGCGGTTGGTCGCTGCACAAGCTGCTTATAACGCGTTGCCGATGGGCGCGGTGGTCGCGGCTCTTACTACTACAAGTGGGTGGATTTATGCGGTTTCGCCATCGGGAACCTTTTACGCAATGGCGCTGCTTGCGTTGCCTGTTTTTGTGCTCCCATTACGTGAGCCCGAATTTCGACGCGCCAAGCATGCCAGTGTGCAATAAACGGCTTACCGGCTTGCAATAAAGTTAGCTAGAGCGCCCACAAAGCCAGCATTGCATGATTGAGTGGGCGCCGTTGCCGTGGTACACCCAGCCAAAGGATTTGGCACATTATGGCGTCAGGAAGGGAGTCATGACACAAGGCTGGGTAATTGTCTCTGTTTCACTGCTCTATATGGGGGCATTATTTGCCATTGCCTGGTATGGCGATCGCCAGCCGCGCTGGCTTCACAAATGGCGGCCTTGGATTTATAGCCTTTCCATTGCCGTTTATTGCACCTCTTGGACCTTTTTTGGCACCGTTGGCCAAGCGTCCAGCTCTCCATGGTCCTTTTTGCCTATTTACCTTGCGCCGATGTTGGTGTTCACCCTCGGATGGCGCTTTCTCGCTCGTCTCATTCTGATTGCCAAACGCGAACATATCACTTCGATCGCTGACTTTATTGCGGCGCGATATGGCAAGTCTCAGGGACTGGCTGTGATGGTAACGCTGATCGCTGTGGTGGGGGTGCTCCCTTATATTGCGTTGCAACTACGTGGCATTGCCATGGGGCTTGACGTGCTCTCGCCAGAAATGGGGCGGAGTGTTGGCTTAGAACAAACGCAAATTGCGTGGTTGGTGTGTGTCGTTCTCGCCGTTTTTACGGTGTTATTTGGTACTCGACACATTGATAGCACCGAACATCATCGCGGTATGATGATGGCAGTGGCGTTTGAATCTGTCATTAAACTGGTAGCTTTTCTCGGGGTTGGCGTGTTTGTTGTCGCGCTGTTATTCCAAGCGCCGACGTTGCCAATAACGCTTGAAGCATCAGGCATTATCGGTGAGCCCGATGTCGGTAGTTTAATCATTCACACCTTTTTAACGGGCGCCGCGATTATTTGTCTGCCGCGCCAGTTTCATACCATGGTGGTGGAAAACACGCGTGCAAGCGATTTGAATATGGCACGTAAAGTCTTCCCAACCTATCTACTCCTGATGCTAATTTTTGTCCTTCCCATGGCTTATGCCGGGCAAGCGTTATTGCCTGGTACACCGGCAGATGCCTATGTGATCCGCTTGCCCTTATCTGTGGGCGCGGAAGGCATGGCATTACTGGCGTTTATGGGCGGTGCCTCGGCAGCCAGTGGCATGGTGATTGTTTCTACCATTGCGCTGGCCATTATGGTCTCCAATGATCTTGTTATGCCGCTGCTGTTACGGCGTATGAAAATGGCCTCTCGCAACTTCGCGCAATTTTCTGGTTTATTACTCAACGTCCGTCGCGCGCTGATTTTCTTGATTTTGATTGCCGCCTGGGGCTTCTATCATTTGATTTTAACCGTCCCAACCTTGTCAGAAATTGGCTTTCTGTCTTTTGCTGCCATCGCGCAATTTGCACCTGCCATAGTTGGCGCCTTGTATTGGCGGCAAGGAAATAAAAAAGGGGTGTACGCTGGGTTGACGGTCGGATTTTCGCTTTGGTTGGTGACCATGATGGTCCAAACCGGGATGCTGGCAGGGGATGGGCAATCCAATATGCTTATCTGGCTGATTACGCCACCATCATTACCTCCACTCGCCGGGCTTAATATTATTGATTGGGGGTTGGCCTTTAGCGTCTTGATGAATGCCGCCAGCTTTATCCTTGTGTCTTTATTAACACGACCGTCACTGAGTGAGCGCTTGCAAGCCGCCGCATTTGTCGGCATGCCATTACCCGAAAACGATGGTGCGCGCTTGTATCAAAGCCGAGTCACGGTCGCAGAGCTTGAGATGCTGGCGTCACGTTTCGTGGGGCGTCGACGCATGCGCCAGGCTTTTAGCCAATTTGCTGAGCAGCGCGGTGAGGAGTTAATGCCACAGCAACAGGCCAGCGCCCCTTTAATTCGTCATACCGAGCGGGTGCTGGCGGGCGTGTTTGGATCGTCATCCGCTCGGCTGGTGCTGTCTTCTGCACTACAAGGACGAAATATGCAGCTGGAGGAAATTGCCACCATCGTGGATGAAGCCTCTGAGTTGTTTGATTTTTCTCGCGGTCTTTTGCAAGGCGCCATTGAGCATATCAATCAAGGGATATCGGTGGTGGATAAACAATTACGGCTAGTGGCGTGGAATCAGCGTTATATCGATATGTTCCAATTCCCACCTGGGCTTATTCAAGTCGGACGACCGGTCGCAGACTTAATCCGGTTCAATGCTCAGCGGGGATTGTGTGGGCCGGGCGATCCGGAGGATCATGTGAGCAAACGAGTGATGCACTTAACGCGGCGAAAGCCGCATACGTCCTCGCGTGTTCATCCCGACGGGCGCGTGATTGAATTGCAAGGTAATCCGATGCCGGGCGGGGGCTTTGTCATGACCTTTACCGATATCACCGCGTTCCGCGATGCCGAAGCCGCGCTCAAACAGTCAAACGAAACCTTGGAAGCGCGTGTGACTGAGCGAACCCAGGAATTGGAGCGCTTGAATAGCCGTTTAATCGATGCCACCCGTAAAGCGGAATCTGCCTCGCAGTCAAAAAGCCGTTTTTTAGCCGCAGTGAGTCACGACTTAATGCAACCGCTCAATGCGGCGCGCTTGTTTGCCTCATCACTGAGTGAAATGGCGGTCAACCGTGAAACAGAAACCGCCGCGCAGCATATCGAAAGTGCGCTCGAAAGTGCTGAGGTATTGATTGGAGACTTATTGGACATTTCTCGTCTTGAATCGGGCAAGATGAAAGCCCGGATTGAATCCTTTCCATTGAGTGAAGTCTTTGATGCGCTTGAAGCGGAATTTGGAGTGTTAGCACACCGACAAGGCCTCGATTTTCATGTCTGCCGCAGCCGGGCCATTGTGCGCTCTGATAAAACCCTCCTACGGCGAGTATTGCAAAACTTCTTAACCAATGCCTTTCGCTACAACCCAGACGGACGGGTGTTATTGGGCGTGCGCCGTACCGGCCATGATTATCGAATCGAGGTTTGGGATGATGGGGATGGGATCCCGTTGGCTCGCCAGCAAGATATTTTTCAAGAGTTCACTCGGATTGAGCGCCAAGGTGCAGAGCAGGGGCTGGGACTGGGGTTGGCTATCGCGAAAGGCATTAGCCAAATCTTGTCTCAACCGTTGGGACTGCAGTCATGGCCAGGCAAGGGGACTGTTTTTTCTATCACCGTTGATGGCAGTGATATCCGCGAAGTGAATGCTATTCCGAAAGGCGCCACACCAACGCTGCACAGCGCCCAGGCGTTGGAAGGATGCCGAGTATTATGCGTTGATAATGAACAAGATATTTTGACCGGAATGACCCAGCTTTTATCACGTTGGGGCTGTGATGTGCGGTGCGCGCAAGATGTTGGCGAGGCTATGCAGCAAATCAGTGAACAATGGCAACCTGAATTTGTGCTGAGTGACTATCATTTAGCCAACCAACAAACGGGCCTACAAGTATTACAGCAATGCCAGCTAAAGTTGGGCGCTTGTTTTCATGGCGTAATGATCAGCGCTGACCGCAGTGCTGAAACACAACAGGCGGTAACAGGACTAGGCTTTACGTATCTGTCTAAGCCCGTGAAGCCGCTGAAGCTACGGACCCTATTACAACAGCGAGGAAAATAATGACGCCATTTGCATTCGCGCGCCTTGAAACCGATATCGGTACCGTCAAGGTCGAAGGACGATTTGATCCTATTGATGGTCATATTGAAGTCGATGAACTTGCTCACTTGGATGGCGACGGGTGGGCCGATGTGAACCATTGGCTTGCCGAACAAGCTTATGAACACAAAATCGCTATGATTATTGCCGCGATTCGACCTGCCGTGATGTCGCTGAATAGCTAGTGGCTCCCTTCGCTGGGGCCATCATCGTATCATCAATTATGACGCATTTTGTCGTCGGCTATGATGCGTCTTGGGCTTGCTGGTGTTCGGTATAAAAGGTCTTGTGCTCGATAAACGTAGCAGGTGTTTGCGCAAAATAATGACTACCCGCCATGCTCACCGCGACGCGGATTTGTGCATCATTACTCTTTGGTGCCGGCAGTGATACGAGCCAGTGGGTACCTTTATCACCGGTGGCTTGCATTGCTTGGGGCGAGGTCTGTGCCAGGCCAATACGAACACCTTCTAAAGGCAACTCACTGATCAGCCGCAACGTCAGCTGATTATCCTCGATCCCTTGTGACTCCAGTTTGAGTTTCATATCACCATTTTCGAGCTGACAAAATCCGCTGGTATAGCGACAGTTGGAACGGACAGCAAGCGGGTAGCTTTTCCCCGGTTGGGCCGCCTTGGGCGCTTCAGACACACTGGCATCGACCGCAAAATAGGCTATCACTGCGAGCACTGGCGCGATTAGCATCGCGATAACTACATGCTTGTTGGTTAATAAACGCGTTATCGTTGACATCATGCCTCTCCTTGGCTGGACATAATCGGTCGTTTAAAAGCCCCCGAAGGGGCTTGGATAGTTTAACATTGTATCAGTGTGATTGCGCATCACCCGCACCCGATGGCATGCGAACGTGTTCGACTAAGTCTTGCACCTCTTGCGGTGTTTCCTTCGTCATGCGTGACACAATGATAGCGACAACAAAGTTGCAGACTGCCCCGACTGCACCAAAGGCATTGGGTTCAATCCCTAAGATCCAGTTGCTGCCTAAGCCTTCAAAGTAGGTCCAATCAGCGACAAACAGAATCCCTTTATGTTGGAAGACATAGAACAGGGTGACACTGATCCCCGCTACCATACCCGCAATTGCGCCCTCTTTATTGATGGTTTTGGTGAAGATCCCCATCATCAGTACCGGGAATATCGATGACGCAGCCAAACCAAAGGCAAGTGCCACTGTCCCGGCCGCAAAGCCTGGTGGATTGAGCCCCAAGTATCCAGCGCCGGCAATCGCTAATGCCATGGATATCCGGCTCGCCATCAGCTCGCCTTTTTCACTGATATTCGGATTGACGACCCCTTTAATCAGATCATGGGATATCGCGGACGATATAGCCAATAATAACCCGGCTGCGGTCGATAAAGCGGCCGCCAGGCCACCGGCGGCAATCAAGGCGATCACCCAGTTAGGCAGTTTGGCGATTTCGGGGTTGGCCAGGACAATAATATCGCGGTCAACGCGTAATTCGTTGGTTGCCGGATCCGACGTGTACTGAATTTTTTGATCGCCGTTTTTATCATCAAAACCAAGTAGCCCGGTTTTTTCCCAGTTTTTGAACCAGTCTGGACGCTCGTCATAGACAAGATTGTCGCCATTAGGCAGATTCACAGTGTCCATTAAGTTCAAGCGCGCCATTGCCGCGACCGCAGGTGCTGAGGTGTACAAAATCGCGATAAAGAACAGCGCCCAACCCGCAGAAGCCCGAGCATCACGTACCTTAGGCACGGTAAAGAAACGGATAATGACGTGGGGTAAGCCAGCAGTACCAATCATCAGTGACATGGTGTAGGCAAACATATTGAGCGTACTGCCACGCACTGCGGTGGTGTATTCCACAAAGCCAAGTTCGGTGACCACCTGATCCAGTCGATCGAGCAGATACTGATCGGTGCCCGCCATGGTGCTACCGAGACCCAGTTGTGGGAACGGATTACCAGTCAAGTTAAGGGAAATAAAGATTGCGGGAATGGTGTAAGCTAAAATGAGTACGCAATATTGAGCAATTTGGGTATAAGTAATGCCTTTCATCCCGCCCATCACGGAATACATAAAGACGATCACCATACCGATTAATAGCCCAGTGGAGTAATCCACTTCTAAAAAGCGACCAAAAGCCACCCCAACCCCTTTCATCTGACCGATAACATACGTCACCGAGGCGATGATTAAGCAGATGACAGCGACGATACGTGCGGTTTTTGAATAAAAGCGCTCACCGACAAACTCTGGCACGGTAAATTTGCCAAACTTACGGAGATAAGGCGCGAGCAGCAATGCAAGAAGCACGAAGCCGCCAGTCCAACCCATTAAAAACACCGAACCGCCATAACCCATAAAGGCAATTAAGCCGGCCATTGAAATAAAGGAAGCGGCTGACATCCAGTCTGCAGCGGTAGCCATCCCGTTTGCGATGGGGTTGACCCCGCCGCCCGCGACGTAAAACTCCTTAGTGGAGCCTGCGCGTGCCCAAATTGCAATCCCGATGTAGAGTGCGAATGTGAACCCGACAACAATATAAGTAATGGTTCTTAAATCCATGTGTTTATCCTCTTACTCGTCGTCAACACCGAACTCGCGATCGAGTTTGCGCATTTGTTTGGTATACACAAAAATGATGCCGAGGAAGGTATAAATCGATCCCTGCTGAGCAAACCAGAATCCTAATTTGTAGCCGCCAATTTGAATGGTATTGAGAGCATCAACGAATAAGATCCCGCAGCCAAATGAGACCACAAACCAGACAATCAATAAGCTGATCATCAGTTTTACGTTTCTGTCCCAGTAGGCTTTTGCGTGTTCCTTGCTTTGAAACGCCATCGCCTTCTCCTTGTTTATTACGTTAATGGAATGTTACGTAATGACGATAGYAGGGGTTAGGCAAAGCGACATTGCAACTTTAGTCGAGCTTAGTTGTAGGCAATCGCAGGAAAAATCAGGTGTTTTGTGAGGTAGGTTGGGCTGGCTCCGTGTGAGCCAGCCAAGGCTTTCGCCAAAGGTCTAACTTAAGTGGTAAAACTTTTGGACCCCTTCGAGTAAATTAGCCACTGCCACCGAGGCGAGAATCAGCCCCATTACGCGACTGATAATAGAAGCGCCCACATTACCAATCACTTTGTGAATCACATTGGCCCCGAGGAGTAAAGCCAAGGTCGCGAGCAGAACTAAAAACATCACTCCCGCGGTGATCGCTTGTTCAGCAATGGCATAGCGGTTGTTATCGGTGAGCATCACAATGGCCATCATGGCGCCAGGGGAGGCAATGGAAGGCACAGCCAAGGGGTAAACGGCCGTTGCCGCTATCTCGGCTTTATCCACGTTTTCGCTCAGCATTTTGGCCTCTTGGCTGGGTTTGCCTTCGCCGAAAATCATGGTCAGAGCAAAAAGAAGGAGTACTAAACCGCCCGCGGCTTGAAATGCGGGCAGTGGAATTTGCATCGCTTCTAACAAAATCTGACCAATAATGAGAAAGAAAAGCAAAATAGCAAAGGAAATAGTGACGGCTTTAATGGCAACGCGGCGTTTTTGTTTCGCCGTCATATGGCTGGTTTGCGAGAGATAAATGGGCACGCTACCGATAGGATCGATCACGGCCCATAAGATCACGAATTGTGTAGCCAGAATACTTAGCATGGGCGCTCCATAATGGGGTCGAGGGCGCTAGCGTATCAAAGTTCTATATTGGATTGCTGCAATAAAATCACCGCTTGCGTACGATTTTTCACCCCGAGCTTGCGGAAAATAGCCGTCATATGCGCTTTGATGGTGGCTTCGGAAACGGCGAGATCGTAAGCGATTTGTTTATTGAGCAGACCGTCACAGAGCATCCGCAACACCTTATACTGCTGCGGTGTCAGCGCTGCGAGTTTGCTAGATAGGCTCTCGCTGTCATCCTCCTCGCCGAGATCATCAGGAAAACAAGGCGTTCCCTCGAGTACCTGGGTTAATGATTGTACCAAGGCGCGCATATCGCTGGACTTAGGGATAAAGCCAAACGCACCATGTGAATGCACTTGACGGATCACATTGCGTTCTTCGCTGGCAGAGACGACGACAATGGGCAGGTTAGGATATTGGTTGCGCAGCTCAATCAGACCGGACATGCCGTTAGCGCCGGGCATTTTGAGGTCGAGTAAGACTAAATCGACGTCAGCATCTCGTGCGAGTATTTTATGCAAGCTATCTAAGCTATCTGCTTCCAACAGGTTGGCACCGCTTATCGCCATATGCACAGATTGAAATAAGGCATTTCGAAATAGTGGATGATCATCAGCAATAACGATGGTGTGTTGCGCTTCCATAATGCGGCTATCTTTCCCTTCAGTTTCTTTCAACCTATCACCCGATGCAGGGCTTATCAATTTTGTAACAAGAGAACTAAGAGATTGATCATTGCTTGCTTTTTACTGACGGCATAAGTGCATGTTCATTGAGGTGAGCGAGAAATGCCTCAGGAGGTAAAAAGCCGATTATACGCGCCGCTTGATTTCGTTCCCCCGTGGGAAGCCAAAAATCGAGAGTCGGTAAGCCTGCCACCGCTTGGCTACGCATCAAGGCAAAATCTTCCGGACGGTTTTCACTCAGGTTCACTTTAATTCGGTGCATAGTACTAAGTGGCTTAGCCACTGCCGGATCAGTGAATGTCTTTTGCGCAAACTGTTTGCATGGAATGCACCAGTCGGCGTAATAGTCGACAAAGGCGACTTGTTGATTGGTAGCGGCTTTGGCAAGTTCAGCCTCAAGCGCGGCTTGGCTATTAACGGTCACAAACGTTGGCGCCGTGACGGTATGCGATGTTGTCGCAGGGACGGTAGCTTGTTGCGAGCGAACAATATAAAGCGCACTGGCGCCTAATGCGGCAACCAACAATCCAGCAGTCAATGCGACACGGCGACGCTGTCTCATATGTTTTCCTTTTCACGCTAATAGGATGAGTATACACACATACCATGACTTGCTTAGAAAAAGGAAATGACGGCATCAAGATGTTTGCCCGCAGAGACGCACTGCCCCATCAGTGGCAGTGCGTCGCCGACGCTTAGGCGCGTTTTTTCGCGCGCCCTTGTACGGCTTTAAAACGCGGATTCGTTTTGCAAATGACAAACATGCGTCCGCGACGACGGACAACCTGGCAATCAGGGTGACGCTGGCGGGCGCTTTTCAGTGAGTTCAATACCTTCATGACGACGCCTTTTGACTGCGACCAATTTGGCCAAACTTGCGCGCAAAGTTGGCGGCGCGCCCCTCTTTATTGGCAGCGCGTTGTTTACCTGTGTACACCGGATGTGAAGCGCTCGAGATATCCAACGGGTAGTAAGGATAGGTTTTGCCATCTTGCCACTCAATGGTGCGTGATGTTTGCAAGGTTGATCCGATTATAAAATAGGCGTCAACGCTGGTGTCATGAAAAACGACAGAGCGGTACTCGGGATGGATATTGGCTTGCATAATGACTCCTTATTAATTGTTATGATATAACATAACAATTAAAAGCAGGAAAGAAAAGCCTGCCTAGTGTCTAGGTTAAAGATCTCAATTTCCGAACTTTTTGTTGTCAGTTCGCGAAAAGTGTTACTTTTTCTTACTTGAATCAACATACGCGTTACGGGGCCTGGTTAGACTTTGGCCATGGTGCTGGGCGCGTTTGCTCTCGTGTGTGAACGCGACGTAGTGGGAAAGTCTATCCAAAGTAGGAGAAAATTATGTTTTTGGTTGAGTTATTAGTGGTACTCAGCTGCATCTTAGTGGGTGCCCGTATCGGCGGCATCGGTTTAGGTGTGATGGGCGGGCTTGGACTTTTAGTGTTGAGCTTTGTGTTCGGGTTGCAACCGACGCATCCTCCGATTGATGTTTTATTAATGATCATGGCGGTAGTTGCCGCCGCCGCGACCATGCAAGCGGCAGGGGGCCTCGATTTTTTAATTAAAATTGCCAGTGGCATTCTGCGCAAAAATCCACGTCATATTACTTTTGTTGCGCCTTTAGTGACGTATGTCTTTACCATGATGGCAGGGACGGGACACGTGGCGTACTCGGTGTTGCCAGTTATTGCCGAAGTGAGCCGCAAAAGCGGGATTCGTCCTGCCCGCCCTCTCGGTATGGCGGTGATTGCCTCACAGTTTGCGATTGTGGCCAGCCCGATTGCCGCTGCTGTGGTTGCATGTGTCGCCTTTTTAGAGCCTCAAGGCATCACACTAACAGATGTTCTATCAGTGACCATTCCTAGCACCTTTATCGGTTTGGCGCTGGCGTGTGTGATCGTGAATAAACTGGGCAAAGAGCTTAAAGACGATCCTGAATATCAACGTCGCCTGCAAGATCCCGCGTTTCGTCAGGAAATGGAAGCTGACCTCGCGGTCGAAGATATCGAAGTCACGTCGGAGGCGAAAAAATCGGTCGCATTGTTCTTATTCGGTGCGTTAGCCGTGGTCATTATGGGGGCTTTCCCTGCTTTGCGTCCGGCATTTGATGGTGAGCCAATGGGCATGGCCCACACCATTGAAATCGTCATGTTGTCGGTTGCTGCGTTAATTATTCTGACTTGTAAACCAGACGGTAATGCGATTAGCCAAGGCTCAGTATTCCATGCTGGGATGCGTGCCATCGTTGCTATCTTTGGTATTGCTTGGTTAGGGGATACCTTGGTTGCCGGCCATCTAGATATGGTCAAAGACGCGGTATCTGGCTTGGTTGAAGTGGCGCCCTGGACATTTGCTTTTGCCTTATTTGCTCTATCAGTGATGGTGAATAGTCAAGGTGCAACGACGGCGGTGCTTGTTCCAGTAGCGATTTCGCTTGGCTTACCTCCTTCGATGATCATTGCCACCTTTGTTGCGGTAAATGGTTATTTCTTCGTCCCGAACTATGGTCCGATTATCGCTTCTATTGATTTTGACCGCACCGGTACTACGCGGATTGGTAAGTATGTTTTCAACCATAGCTTTATGTTGCCAGGCTTACTGAGCATGGTCTTCAGTATTGCATGTGGTTTGTTGATTACCCAGGTGTTGTAGCGGCTGTTTCACCGGCATGAAAAAGGGCGCTATAAGCGCCCTTTGTTGTTTTATGGTTGTTGTGATTTTGACCGACTAAGCGTTAAAGCGTTTACCGCGGTATTTGGGGTGCATGAGGTTCTCAACGGAGAAAATCTCATCAAGCTCAGACTCTGTCATCAAACCACGCTCGAGTATCACCTCTTTAACACTTTTACCGGTTTCAGCACAAATCTTGCCGACAATATCGCCTTCGTGATGACCGATAAAGGGGTTGAGATAGGTGATAATCCCAATCGAGTTATGTACGTAGTGCTCGCACACTTCTTGGTTGACGGTAATGCCGCTGACGCATTTTTCGCCGAGGTTACGGCAGCCGTTTGCTAATATCGAGATCGATTCAAACAGCGCCTGCCCAATTACGGGCTCCATCACGTTAAGCTGAAGTTGGCCGGCTTCGGCAGCAAAGGTGATGGTAGTGTCGTTCCCCATGACTCGATAACAAACCTGATTGACTACTTCAGGGATCACCGGGTTGACCTTGGCAGGCATGATGGATGAACCGGCTTGCATTTCAGGCAAGTTAATTTCATTCAGTCCTGCACGAGGGCCAGAAGAAAGTAGGCGTAAATCATTACAGATCTTCGATAGTTTGACCGCCAGGCGTTTTAGCGCGCCATGCACCATGACATAGGACCCACAGTCTGAGGTGGCTTCAATCAAATCTTCTGCCGGGATACAAGGTAAACCAGTAATCTCTGCAAGACGTTTCACCGCCAGTTGCTGGTAACCTTCTGCAGCATTCAACTTCGTCCCGATCGCGGTGGCGCCTAAGTTCACTTCTAAAAGCAGGGCCGCCGTATATTTGATGTTTTTAATCTCTTCACGCAGCAGCACAGAGAAGGCTTTGAACTCTTGTCCCACTGTCATCGGCACCGCATCTTGCAGCTGGGTACGGCCCATTTTTATGACATGAGCGTACGTGTCTGCTTTGACATCGAATTCTTTTTGTAAGTAATCAATCGCATCCATCAGTTTGAGAATGCTGTTATATACCGCAATTCGAAATCCGGTTGGATACGCACAGTTAGTGGATTGGCTCTTGTTGACGTGATCGTTAGGGTTAATCACATCATAATCGCCTTTCTCGTGCCCCATCAGTTCAAGCGCAAGGTTGGCAATTACCTCGTTGGCGTTCATGTTTACCGAGGTGCCTGCGCCGCCTTGAAAGACATCCGAGGGGAACTGATCCATGCATTTGCCGGTTTCCAACATCTGGTCACAGGCTTTGATGATGTAATCACCGACGTCAGCAGGGATCACGCCAAGTTCTTGGTTGGCCATTGCGGCGGCCTTTTTGGTGTAAACCATGCCGCGTACGAAATCTGGGATATCAGAAATACGGGTGCTTGAAATAGTGAAGTTCTCAATCGCGCGCAAGGTATGAATGCCATAATACGCATCTGCAGGCACCGCTCGTTGGCCGAGTAAGTCCTCTTCCAAGCGGGTGGCAGTGGTTTGCGTAGGGGTATCATTGGGGGTAATAATCGTCTGAGACATGCGTTGGCCTTAACATCAAGTTATTATAATGATTAAAACGTCGCCACAAATATTGCTGTAGAATCCATTCCTCAGAGATTTTGGCTGGATGTATCGTCTATTACATCGTTTCAACCCATATTACAGCACATGATGCGGTTGAAATGGCTGACTTCCGTCACAGCTGTAACATGATGACTAAACAAAATGCGCTTTCTTGCGCTGGGATTCAAGCAGTAAATACAGGATCCCGGTTCGGCTTTTGCCTTATTTTGATGTTAGGATGAAACGTCAATTTTTAGCGCGAGGTGAACCGTGTTTCCAGTCTTACTACTGCTATTTATTCTGGTCCCAGTGATCGAAATTGGCCTATTTATTCAGGTCGGCGGCTGGCTGGGCTTGTGGCCGACCTTGGCGTTGGTTCTGATCACGGCATTTGTCGGTGCGTCTTTGGTCCGTAATCAGGGGTTGATGACGCTAGCCTCGGTGCAGGATAGGCTCAATCGCGGTGAGTTACCGGCGCAGCAAATCCTTGAAGGCGTGATGCTTGCGGTAGCAGGTGTCTTGCTGTTGACGCCAGGCTTTATGACCGATGCGATGGGGATGTTGGTGCTGCTACCAGCACCGCGTGCGGCGCTCGCCAAACAAGTGATGAAACGGGTCACTGTGTCTCAAGCGGGCTTTGGCCAAGGCGGCTTCCACCAAGGGGGTAATACGCAAGGCCCCTTTGGTGACGATCCTTTCCGTCGTGGCGGGCGCGATGACGATGGCAACACCTTTGAAGGTGAGTACGAGCGTAAAGACGATGACGACGATGACAATCATCGCCTAAGATAACGTTTACGTTGTAAAAAATATCGACAAAAATGGCCGCACACTGCGGCCATTTTTAGTTTTGCGGACCTTATGGGCCTATTGCACTATTGTCGTTTATTCAGCGAGTGTCGTTTATTTAGCGAGCTCAGGGCGTTGGCGATATTGGTCGAGTGATGCTGGGTTATCCAGTGCGCTTAACTGTGCCACGTCTTGGCCATGGACCACATCGCGCACCGCCAGCTCGGCCAGTTTGCCTGACTTGGTGCGCGGAATATCGCTCACCTCGGCAATCACCGCGGGAACATGACGTGGTGTGCACTGGGTGCGGATGGTTTTTTTGATGGTTTGCTTGAGTGGCTCATCCAGTGTCACGTCGGCGGCGAGTTTGACGAACAGCACCACGCGGACATCATTTTGCCATTGCTGACCAATGACCACTGAATCGATGATCTCGCTAAGCTGGTTAACATGGCGATAGATTTCCGCCGTACCAATTCGCACTCCGCCTGGGTTTAGTACCGCATCAGACCGACCATAAAACACCATGCCACCTTGTGCGGTCAGGCGCACATAGTCACCATGGAACCAGATGTCATCAATCTTGTTCCAGTAGGCATTATGGTAGCGAATGCCATCGGTATCGTGCCAAAAGCCAACCGGCTGGTTGGGGAAGCTATTACAACATACCAACTCTCCTTTTTGCTCTTCAACCGCTTGGCCTTGGGCGTTAAACACTTGTACGTCCAGCGCCAAGCTCCGCTTTTGGCTTTCACCGCGATAAACCGGTGACAGCGGGCTGCCAAGAACAAAGCAGCCACAAATGTCGGTGCCACCCGCAATCGAGCTTAACTGCAGATCAGACTTTATCTTTTGATAGACATAATCAAACTGCTCGGGCGCAAGTACCGAGCCGGTCGAACATAGGACGCGTAGCGACGCCAGCGAGTAATCATCTCTCGGCGCTACGCCTTGTTTTTCCAATGCCTCTAAGTATTTGGCTGCGGTGCCCAAAAGGGTGAGCCGGTGCCGCTCGGCCAGTCGCCAAAGTACTCCTGCATCGGGATAAAACGGCGAGCCATCATAGAGCACCAAGGTCGCGCCGCTTGCTAAAGCGCTGACTTGCCAATTCCACATCATCCAGCCGCAGGTGGTGAAATAGAAAAAGCGATCGCCGGGGCGCACATCCGAATGGAGCTGATGCTCTTTCAAATGATTGAGCAATATCCCCCCTACCGAATGAATAATGCACTTGGGCTTACCCGTAGTGCCGGAAGAGTAAAGCACAAAGAGTGGGGCATTGAACGCCACGCGGGTAAAGCGAAGCGGCGGCACGTCCTTGACTAATAAGTCCTGCCAGTTATCCACGCCAGCAGGTAAAGAAGGTCGCTCGCCATCAAAAGGGATCACCACTAGGCGTTCAATGGCCGGTACGTTACCCACCACTTGCTGTGCTTTATTCAGGCAGTCATAGGTTTTGCCGTTATAGTGGTAATGATCGGTGGTAAACAGCACTTTGGGCTCGGTTTGGCCAAAACGGTCTAACACACTGTCGACGCCAAAATCCGGTGAGGTTGAGGTCCAAATCGCGCCCAGTGCCGCGGTGGCAAGCATCGCAATCACGGTTTCAGGCAGGTTAGGTAAATAGCCAGCAACCACATCGCCCGGCTGAACGCCTTGCATATATAGGTAGTGACGGATGGCCGCGACCTGATCGACGAGCTCACGCCAAGTGAGGGTTCGTGCTACCTCATGCTCACCGCTAAAAATCATCGCCGGTTGGTCGGCATATTGCTCTGCGTGCTTGAGCAGGTTTTCGGCATAGTTCAGACGTGCGGTGGGAAACCAGTGGCTATCTCGATTGGGGTGCTCGGGATCGATATCGCATACTCTCTCGCCCGGATCGCCGATCACGCCGGCAAATTGCCATAACTGTTGCCAAAAATCACCGCTTTGACGTACTGACCATGCATAAAGATCGTCATAACCGCTTAGCTGGGTGTCGTGAGTCTGATTCACGGCACGGATAAACGCGGCGAGTAACGTGTGGGTTTGACGTTCCTTATCCGGCGCCCACAACAATCCGTCTTTCATGTTCTCTCCTTAGCCCTTATCAGGGTGTGCCTGTATAAATGCATCCAGCGTTTGGCACTGTGCCTCAATGCGCGTCAAAGTTGGGTAGGCCGTTAAATCAAACGCAAATCGGCGTGCATTAAAAAGCTGCGCGACCAAACAAATATCGGCCAAATTAGGCGCTTCTCCGCCGATAAAGGGGCTGTCTAATCCTTGTAGTTTGGCTTCCAAGCCATCGAATCCTTGTTTTAGCCAATGGTGATACCAAGTGATTTTGTCATCATCACTGTGGGCAAAGGGGCCCGTTAAGTATTGCAGAACACGTAAGTTATTGAGTGGATGCACATCACAGGCAATGTCGAGTGCCAGAGAGCGGCACTGGGCTTTTTGCACTGGATCACTGGGGAGCAGTTTTACCTGCGGATAGCGTTCATCGAGGTATTCAATAATGGCCAGTGATTGGCTCAAGGTGACATCGCCATCGACTAAGGTAGGCACTAAACCGGCGGGGTTGAGCGAGCGATAGGCGTCGCTGTACTGGTGTTTATCCAGCAGAGAAACGGTTTCTCGTTGGTAGGTAAGGCCTTTAAGGCCAAGGGCGATGCGGACGCGGTAGGCCGCGGTCGACTTACTGTAATCATAAAGCAGCATACAAGCTCCTAGACGGCGTCAACGTCAAGCGCGCCTAGAGGCACCAGGCCCAGGCGCGCATCAAGGTTACTCAGCGATGTAACGGGTCACAGTTTGCTCAATGGCGCCGAAAATAGACGCATCTTGGCTGTCGCGCATATCGATAGTGACGCTATCGCCAAAGGTCATAAACGGAGTTTTTGCCTCGCCTTGGTCGATAATTTCCAGCATGCGCTTTTCGGCTAAGCAGCAAGAGCCTTTACTGCGATCGGTATTGGAGACGGTGCCGGAGCCAATAATGGTCCCAGCGCTGACATGACGGCTTTTCGCTACATGGGCGACCAGTTCGGCAAAATCAAAGGTCATATCGACACCGGCTTCGGGCGAGCCAAACCAGTCGCCGTTCAGAGTGACATGCATCGGCAAGTGGACTTTATGGTCGCGCCAGTGATCGCCAAGCTCATCGGGGGTAACCGCCACCGGCGAAAAAGCAGAGGCGGGCTTGGATTGGAAAAAACCGAACCCTTTGGCAAGCTCGCCGGGGATCAGGTTGCGCAGAGAAACATCGTTGACCAGCATCAGTAATTTAATGTGTTGGCCGGCTTTGTCAGCGCTTAGGTGCATGGGGACATCATCGGTGACGACGGCTAGCTCGGCTTCAAAGTCACAGCCCCACGCATCATCCACTAATTCAATCTCATCACGCGGACCAAGAAAGCCATCAGACATGCCTTGATACATCAAAGGATCGGTCCAAAAACTCTCAGGCATTTGTGCGCCGCGTGCTTTGCGCACCAGTTCAACGTGGTTAACGTAGGCGCTACCATCCGCCCACTGAAAGGCGCGGGGCAGCGGTGAATCGCAGACACTTGGGTCAAAGGCAAAAGACTCACTGACTTGGTTGTCGTTAAGCGCGTCATAGCGCTGAGTCAGTTTGGGCGCAAGGGTCGTCCAATTATCGAGTGCCGCTTGTAGTGTGGGCGCAATATCGTCGGCGTGGACGGCGCGAGTAAGGTCGCGAGAGACCAAAATCAATTTGCCATCACGTCCGTGTTTGAGTGAAGCCAGTTTCATTGCTTTCTCCTTCGCTATTCTGCGTCACTTGGCGTGCGCCAAGAGTAGACATAATCGGTCAGTTCGGTGGCTTTCGCCGCGTCGCCCATATCAAGTGGCATGCGGGTATCGATCATCACCGCCACTTCATCGGTCTCTTTTTTCTGATGCTTTTTGCCCGCGGCAAAGGCTTTTGGGTGAGGTCCATGTGGGAAGCCACAAGGGTGTAAGGTCACCATGCCGGCATCAATGTTATCGCGGCTGAAAAAGTCACCTTGGTGATAGAAAAGCACTTCATCATAGTCATCGTTATTGTGGTAAAAAGGCACCTTCAGTGCGCCAGGATCCGACTCGATCGGGCGGGGGACAAAGGTACAAATCACAAAACCTTGCGCGACAAAGGTGGTGTGCGCGGATGGCGGCAAGTGATAACGATGGCTCATTAGTGGGCGGATATCTCGCCAGTTAAGCCGGAATACGGTGAGGTTGCCCTTCCAGCCTACGGCATCGAGCGGGTTATAAGGATAAGTGACACGGTTGAGCTGTTGGCGCGATTTGATCATCACCTGCCAGCTTTCGCTATCGGATTGCTGGGCTTTAAAGCTATCGTCAATACGTGCATGTTCTAACACCGCGGGGTCAAACACCGCATGCTCGCCGACAATGCCTCGTTCGGCGCTCATGTAGGAGCCATGTGTCGCTTCAATCATCAGCAAAGTAGTGGCCTCATCCGGCACCAGTCGCCAGCTGGTGGCGCGAGGAATAATCAAGTAATCGCCTTTGCTGTAGCGCAAGTGGCCGTAATCGCAATACAGCGAGCCTTCGCCCTGATGGACGAATAAGCAATCGTCGCCATCGCTGTTGCGTACCAGATAAGACATAGCGGTATCGGTGCGCCATAAGCGAACCTGAACATTGGCATTGGATAACAGCACGGGGGCATCCATTGGCGACGTGCCTTGCGTTTCAACTCGGTTGGTGTCAAAAGCATGCGGTCGCAATGGGCCTTCCCACTCACTCCAGCCCGTCGGGGGATGGCGGTGATACATATGACTGGCCGGGCCAAAAAAGCCTTCCTTGCCACATTCGCGCTCGTAGGTTCCTTCGGGAAAGTCGCAGTGGGCTTGACGTGAGGCGTCCCCTTCACGAATGGGGAATGAAAACCACTTTCGCATATCTCGCTCCTTGTACTGGGCGGCCGTGGTCACCGGTACGGCCAAATAGTTTCAAAAGAAACAATCTATCCGTTTATACTAGCGAGCAGATAAGATAAAAAGCAACGTACTGTTAACAAATATTTTACCTTGTCTGTTCAGTATTTTTGCCGCCTAAAAACCGTAAGTGTAAACAAAGCACTACCTTTGCATCTTATCGACGCCTCTCGTAAAGTAAGGTATATGATTTCAATTGAAACTAACTGATATGACCGTTCCGCACCTAGCCCTTGACAGTTTTTTGCCCTACAAATTAGTTCACACCGCAGAGCTGGTTGCCGATAGTCTTGCGGCACGTTATGAAGCAGAGTTTGGATTGTCGCGTCCAGAATGGCGCGTGCTGGCCTCTTTGGGCGCACGGGATGGCGTGATGGCGAAAGATTTAGCCGCAGAAACGCGGTTGGATAAAGTGAGAGTGTCGCGCTTGCTTACCCGTTTAGAGCAGCATCAGTTGGTAGAGCGACGCGCGTGTCAAGGTGATCAGCGCGCCGCGTTAGTCCATTTGACCGACAAAGGCCGCACCCATTATCAGACCATTATTCCCAAGGTGTTGGAGTGGGAAAAAGCCATGCTTGAGGGACTCAGTGCGGCGCAGTATCAAGCCTTATATCAGGCATTAGATGCCTTGCAGCACCGAGTGTATCACTTGGATCAGACCGGCAGTGACGAAGCCAGTGTTTGACGGCGCAACACCACGGCATACAGGTACGCCATAATACCGGCCAGTAGATTGGCAACAGCGATTCCCGCAAACAGGCCATGGGTGCCGTTGACCATGCCGCCCAGCCACGCACAGGGCACTAAGAAAACAAACAAACGGACTAGGTTGCAGGCGAACGAATGCAGCGAACGCTTCATGGCATTCAGGCCGCCGACCAATAACATCAAGGTGCCTTGTAAGCCGTAACTGGCCGGGACCACCATCAAATAGTGGGCAATTTCTTGTTGAACCCGCACATCGTCACTGAACACATCCGCAATCAGATCGATAAAAGGCCACAGCGATAAGTACAAGGCAAATTGGAACAAGATAGCAAAGCGCATCGCACTGAACAGCGCCTGAAAGGCCCGCTGATGGTATTGGGCGCCAAAGTTTTGCGACATTAAGGGCGTAAGCGAAGACGTCATTGCCATCATCACTATCAATAAAATCGCTTCAATCCGTTGCGCGGCGCCATAGGCGGCAACGCTTTCTGTGCCTTGTGAGGCGAGCATCATCATTAATATGGCAGCTGCTGCGGGGTTGAGCGCATTGGTCATTCCAGCAGGCATGCCAATTTTAAGAATTTGACTCACATCGGTGCCGATCTGTTGCCATTGCGGCGCAATCAGTAGCTGCTCTCGTCGAGTGAGTACGATAAGTGCAGCGAGCATGGCTCCGGCCCAGCTCAAGGCACTGGCGATAGCGGCACCTTGCACGCCTAGTTCAGGGAAAGGGCCTAAACCAAAAATTAGCAAGGGGTCGAGAACGCCATTAATTAGCCCAGAGACCATCATGATTTTGGCTGGGGTTTTGGTATCACCTGTGGCACGAATGGCGGCATTACCTGCCATCGGTACCACCAATAAAGGAATCGTGAGGTACCATATCTGCATATATTCATGGATCAGTGGAAGTAAATCTTTACTGGCGCCTAATGCAGAAAAAACGGGAACAATGGTGGCAGCACCCAACCAGCCAACCGACATCACGAGCAACAAGGCCAATAATAATCCGTGGGTTGATACGCGCGCCGCATCTTGGTGATCTCCTTGGCCGAGTAAACGTCCGACAAGTGCTGCAATACCGACTCCTAACCCGAGAGTGATGGAGTTCACCGCAAAGGTGATAGGAAAGGTAAAACTCACCGCTGCCAACGCCTCTGTCCCTAGTTGCGAGATAAAAAAGGTATCGACCACGTTGAACATGATGATCGCAAACAGGCCGAACACCATTGGAATCGTCATTTTGCGCAAGGTTTGATTAATTGGAGCAGAAAGCAACCCGTGTTTATCGTTCATAGTCTCTGATCGCTGAATTGGGACGGCTTACCCTAGCGGATCCGTATAAGGTGAGAAAGTTACGTGTCTAAAAAAAACAAAAAAATTGCTGTAAAGCCCTTGGGAAAGAAAAAGTCCGTCCCCACATAGGGAGAGACATCAGGTACCGGACGCATGTACGGCCTGTGTGCATACTTACTTCATCAAACGGAACATCATTACTAATTCAGGAGACGACCGATGAACATTCGTCCACTACATGATCGCGTTATCGTTGAGCGCCAAGAAGCTGAGTCTAAATCAGCGGGCGGCATCGTGTTAACTGGTTCTGCTGCAGAAAAATCTACCCGCGGTAAAGTACTGGCGGTAGGTAAAGGCCGTATTCTTGAAAACGGCAGTGTGCAGCCGTTGGACGTTCAAGTGGGTGACACTGTTATCTTCTCTGAAGGCTTAGGTACCAAAACCGAAAAGATCGAGGGTCAAGAGGTTTTGATCTTGTCTGAAAGCGACATTATGGCAATCGTTGAGTAATTCATTTCACCTCCAATCAATAACGTAAGAAAGGAATAAAAACATGGCTGCTAAAGACGTTAAATTTAGTGACGACGCACGTGCGAAAATGCTCGAAGGTGTGAATGTTCTGGCGGATGCCGTTCGCGTCACACTGGGCCCTAAAGGCCGTAACGTAGTACTCGACAAATCATTCGGTGCACCAACCATCACTAAAGATGGTGTTTCTGTTGCGCGTGAAATTGAGCTGGAAGACAAATTCCAGAACATGGGCGCGCAAATGGTGAAAGAAGTCGCTTCACAAGCCAATGATGCGGCGGGTGACGGCACGACCACAGCGACCGTATTGGCGCAGTCTATTATTAGCGAAGGCCTAAAAGCAGTTGCTGCGGGCATGAACCCAATGGATCTCAAACGTGGTATCGACAAAGCTGTCGTTGCCGCGGTGGAAGAGCTGAAAAATCTGTCTGCACCTTGCACCAGCAACAATGCTATTGAGCAAGTGGGAACTATCTCGGCAAACTCTGACCACACTGTTGGTAAGCTTATCGCACAAGCAATGGACAAAGTGGGCCGTGACGGTGTGATCACTGTTGAAGAAGGACAGTCGCTGCAAGACGAACTGAGCGTTGTGGAAGGCATGCAGTTCGACCGCGGTTACTTGTCTCCGTACTTCATTAACAATCAAGAAGCCGGTAATGTTGAACTGGATAACCCATTTATCCTACTGATCGACAAAAAAGTCTCTAACATTCGCGAACTACTGCCAACCCTTGAAGCGGTTTCTAAAGCGTCTCGTCCGCTGCTGATCATTGCAGAAGATCTTGAAGGTGAAGCGCTGGCCACCTTGGTGGTAAACAATATGCGCGGCATTGTTAAAGTGGCAGCAGTGAAAGCACCTGGTTTCGGTGATCGTCGTAAGGCGATGCTACAAGACATCGCGACCCTGACTGCAGGTACTGTCGTGTCTGAAGAGATCGGTATGGATCTTGAGAAAGTGACACTAGAAGACCTTGGCCAAGCCAAGCGTGTCACCATTACTAAAGACAACACCACAATTGTTGATGGTATTGGTGAAGAAGCGGCGATCGAAGGTCGTGTTGCTCAAATTCGTCAACAAATCGAAGACGCGACGTCTGACTACGACAAAGAAAAACTGCAAGAGCGCGTTGCCAAACTGGCTGGTGGTGTTGCGGTGATTAAAGTCGGCGCGGCGACCGAAGTTGAAATGAAAGAGAAGAAAGATCGCGTTGAAGACGCATTGCACGCAACCCGTGCTGCGGTTGAAGAAGGCGTGGTTGCCGGTGGTGGCGTTGCGCTTATCCGTGCTGCAAGCAAAGTCGGTGAGCTAAAAGGCGATAACGAAGAGCAAAATGTCGGTATCCGTGTGGCGCTACGTGCGATGGAGTCACCACTGCGTCAAATCGCCACTAACGCAGGTGACGAAGACTCAGTGGTTGCGAACAACGTGAAAGCGGGTGAAAACCACTTTGGCTACAACGCATCAACCGGTGAATACGGTGACATGATTGAAATGGGTATCCTGGATCCAACCAAAGTGACGCGTAGTGCGCTTCAGTTTGCGGCATCCGTGGCTGGCCTGATGATCACCACCGAAGCCATGATTACTGATCTGCCACAAAAAGATGGCGGCGCTGATATGGGTGCTGCTGGAATGGGCGGTATGGGAGGAATGGGCGGCATGATGTAATCTGCCTCTCCTCCTTAAAGAAAAAACCCAGCTTCGGCTGGGTTTTTTCGTTCTCGGGCTGACGCCAATAACGCGACTCAGTGCGGAGACGCAGATGAAAAAATATTCATCACTGCTACACCCGAGACAATCAGTACCATGCCGATAATCGCCGCTGTATCGAGTTTTTGGTCAAAGACAAGCCAGCCAATTAAAGCAATCAATGTTACACCAGCACCTGCCCAAATTGCATAAGCGATACCAACCGGTATAGCGCGTAGTGTCAGCGCGAGTAAATAGAAAGAAAAACTGTACCCCACTACGACTAACACCGAAGGGACGAGCTTTGAAAAGCCGTCGCTGTTTTTGAGTGACGCCGTTGCAATCACCTCTGCCACAATCGCAAACCCCAGAAAAAGCCAGTGCTTCATATCGATGACTCCCAAGTGAGAAACAGGCCGACTATGCTACCAGCCCCTTTTCATGATGTATGCCTCATTTTTTCTAGAGAAAGGTGAAAATTTCGACTATGTTAATAAATCCAAACAAAAACAAGCCTTGACTGAACGTTAAAATAGACAAAAAAAGCGACTTAGTATGTTTTTTGTGCGGGTGAGTTTTTTTTTGCAAAAAGGGGTTGCGGTAAAAACTGAGATCTCTATACTGCGCTTCCTGTCGACGGGGCGACGAGACGCAAGTCACGAAATGCCGACCACGAATCGACACGCTCTTTAACAATTTGACCTATGCAATCTGTGTGGGCACTCGTTGAGAATAGACAAAAAGATTTATTCGATGAACTGAGTGACCAATTCATGTTGGTACAGCCTTGAGCTGTTTTGATTTCACTTTTTTAAAAGTGGATGCCAACAAGAGCACAGTCA